>NZ_MOWM01000015.1 GCF_016082275.1 Variovorax sp. E3 | reverse complement strand
CGGCCAAGACCATTGCCGCGCAGATCGAGAAGACCGAAGCCGAACTCGCCAAGAGCGACCACCCCGCCGCGGCTGCTGTGCTGAAACGCCTGACGGCCGCGCGCCTGGCCTTCATCGACGTGGTCGACTTCGTGGCGGGGCAGACCAAGGCCTCGCCCAACGCGGTGTTCTCGGGCAGCGTGCCGTACCTGATGCTCGCGGGCAACCTGGTGGCCGGCTGGCAGCTCGCGCGCTCGCTGATCATTGCGCAGGACCTGGCCTCGCGCAGCTTCGACACCGACTTCATGCTGGCCAAGATCGCCACCGCGCGCTTCTACGCCGAGCACATCCTGAACAAGGTGCCGGGCATCCGCGACAGCATCGTCGACGGGGCCGAGAGCGTCACGGCGATGCCAGTCGTTTTATTTTGAGGGGACTGATGTGCAAGCGAAACTCTTGCTGTAAGGGGACATCTTCTAGGGCGCCTCCTGGATCACAAGAACGCGCTGCGTGAAGATTCAGGAGGGATGCAGTCTTGTATTCGGCCTGTTGTTCAAGCTGGTATGCCTGATGGCCTCGACTACACGCCTGGCGTATTCATGGTCGGGCGCCACGTCCGGGGCAAGTGGACGTGCGCGAAGCGCGAGACCCTGGTCCAGGCGCCAGTGCCCGCGCAGATCATCGACAAGGGCATGCCGTCGGCCGGCTTGCTGGTCCCGATCCTGTGGTGACAAGTACGCCGACCACATGCCCTTTTTACCACTGGGAGAGCAGAGAGAGGGTGGGCGCCCGTCGTGCGTGTTGGCAATCGGCATGAGTGTGTCTTTTGAAAGGAAGGGATCGTGACGGGGAGACGTCAGGGCTCCGTAGATCGCGCCTCCGGGAAAGGTTGGGTAGCCGGGCCTAGGCCGCAGCCATGCGCCGCTGCACGACGTCCAGCAGCACATGAGCGCCCTGGACAAGTTGGTCGTCGTCGGTGTGCTCGCGCGGATTGTGACTGATGCCGCCGCGGCTGGGCACGAAGATCATGGCCGATGGGGCAATGCGCGCGATCATCTGTGCATCGTGGCCCGCGCCTGAGGTCATACGCCGGTTCGCGAAGCCGAAGCGCTTGGCCGACGCTTCAATCTCGTCGGCCAGCCCGGCATCGAACACGACGGGTTCGAAGCGCACCAGGCGCTCGGTCTCGAGCTTCACACCTTCTCGCTCGGCAATCTCCATGAGGAAATCTGCCAAGCGCTTCTCCGCCGCTTGCAGACGTTTTTCGTCCGGATCGCGCAGATCCACCGTGAAGGTTGCCTTGCGCGGAATGACGTTGATCACGTCGGGTTCGATGCGCAGCGAGCCAGTCGTCGCCAGCGTTGTCTCGGGCGCCGCGCCCACCACGCGCTCGCGCAGGAATGTCACGATGGCCGCGGCCACGTAGCCCGCGTCATGGCGCAACCTCGTCGGTATGGTGCCCGCATGGTTTGCGGTGCCATGCACAGTAATCTTCTGCCAGGAGATGCCTTGCAGGTTCTCGACGACACCAATCAACTGGCCCTCAGCTTCCAAAACAGGGCCTTGTTCGATGTGAAGTTCCAGGTACTCGTGTGGCACGATGGCGCCCGGCTCCAGATCGCCTGCGTAACCAATGCGCGTGAGTTCGTCACCCAGGCGGGTGCCATCCGTCCCGATCGTGTTGAGCGCCTTGTCCACCGCAAGGCGGCCCGCATAGACCAGCGAGCCCATCATGTCCGGCTGGTAGCGCACCCCTTCTTCGTTGGTGAAGGCCCCAACAATGATGGCGCGGGTCGGCTGCGCGTCGACTGCCTGGTAAGCACGGACCACTGCCAGACCTGCCAGCACGCCATAGCAGCCGTCCAGAGCACCGGCGTTGCGCACCGTGTCAATGTGCGACCCCATCATCAGCGGCATTCTTTGCTCTGGGCTCGGCGGGCCAGGCCTCACGATGGCGATCGCTGTCTGAGCCACGCCCTGATGCCCCGTCCAGCAAACGTGCCGGCGACCCAGCTCCCTCCCAGCGCATATGCCCGGAGGCGATGGCACAGCGAGTAGGGGCAGCGCCTCGATTGGCCAGTAGGCTGTGCGCGCCGGTATCCTGAGACCTCGGCCGAATTCAACTTGGAACTTCGCCGAAACCCGCGAACGTCGTCTTGAGTGAAAAGTTGCCTCGACGACCCAGTAGTTCAGCTGCTTTAGTGCCTCTGCCATGGAACAGCGTCGAGCCTTCCAACACTTGGCTTCGTCCAGTCGCACACGCCTTCTTGAAAAATGGTTTGGAGTTCTGACCACTGGGCTGGCGAAAAAGGCACCTTGTAACTCGAGAGCTCAGGGGCTTTGAGCGCGCATTTCATGACATCCTGCCCAACGTTCTCGCCCGCTTGAATTCGCGGGGTCGAATAGACCGGGAACATCGTGTTGCAGACACCATGAAGCTCCAACGTCGCGGGCTCCGCATGCGCAATGCCACCTGAATCCCAACACGTATCGACAAGCGCTGGAGGCTTGTTCTTGATCACCTTGTTTGCAAAATTGTCCGAAGAGGTGTCTGCAGAAATTCTTTCAAGCCATTCATTGTGGGCCACAAGCGCCATCTTCGTTAGGTTGACGGCACCTTTGTATCCGCCGACGTTTGCGGACAACCAGCTGACGTGATTAGCAACCGTCCCGTTGCCGGCTTGCAACCTGGAGCGAGTCGTGAAGGTGCGGATTCTTGTGTGCGTATTTAAACCTTCGGTATAGAGGCGTGTATCGATAATGGGTATCGTGATGCCGACCCCTGAATTTACAAGGCCTGATTTATATGAATTTTCGACACCTTTGATATTCGCGGCAGACCTCCTTGTGGTTGGAAAGCCGTTGACGTCAAAGCCGCCGACCCCTTTATTCAGATCAAGGAATTGGTCGACGGTAATATCTCCACGGTTTAGCGCTTGAAGGCCATATTGAACACCGATGTTGTCATAGATCGCACGGGCAAAGCCGGTATCAGCGTCCAATCCAAAGACATTGACCAGTCCATCTACATATCCCCCGCGAGCGCCGGACGGGTTGGTCACCGGGTCGAATATCAAAGATTTTGGCACGACCGGATTGAAACCTAGGGTTGGCGTCACGAAAGCATGGCCAGCCGAATCCCAACTGCGGCATGTGGTCGAGCCGTCCTCGATCGGATAACCGGCAACTTGAGCCTGTGTTGAAACAGGCCAAGATCCGGGGCTCGCACCGTCGAAATATCGATTTAGCAAAGAGCAGTCGACCACGTCGAGTATCACGGATGGAGTATCTGCAAAAGATAAACCGGGTGTGATCGCGTCCAGTACGCCGGGATAGCTCTGCGCAATGAAGTGTTGAATCATCGCTCCCCCCGACGGCCCCGTTCCGATCGTGAATTTCGGTACTCCATAGTTTTTCACAAAATGTTCTTTGAGCATCATCGAGTTTTCCGCCGCCATCACCGGATCGCACCCGTTGTCCATCGCCATTCGTGAAGCGAATGCGACAGCGAACCCTAGACTGAGCGGGTCGATGGCATTGTCGGTGCTCAAGGGGAGTGCTTGGAGAGCGTCCGGCAACGCGTTTGACCCGGATCGATAACCCGGTGAGCATCCTCCGCCATATACAAGATTCAGTTTTCCATTCCACCCTGCGCCAGGCTTCTTCCCGCTTTTTTTCCATGGATCGGATATCGGGTTGGTGGGGTCGTCGAGCAGGGCGATTCGATATATGGATTGATCCATCGTGCCCGACTCCACCCTTATGATGAAGTTGACCTTTTTACCGTCAATTGTCTCCGTGGTGGCGAGATCTGCAGGGTAGGGAGGAACCAAGCTGGCCAGCGGCTTAAAAGTGTTCGAGCCGGTGACGTAATACCAGTCCACACGGCTGGAAACATTGCAGCTCGCATCCAGTGCAGAGCCAAGCCCCGAACTCTCAGTCTCACAAATCCACGGCGTCTGATGCGGCCCTGCAACTACAGGCCCCGACGACGGATGATTCTTGATTGTTAATGATGTTTCGGGTCCGGATTCTTCTTGCGCTGAAATCGTGTTCTCACCGAGGTGCAGGCCACCAATACGACCCGCAAGGCGGTTCTCCCTAGGGTCGTATTCCAACGACGAGCTAACGTCGACGCCATTCAGTCGAACCGTCAAGTTGGCCGCAGAAGCCGATGCAGAAGTGGCGTCGCTGCTCACAGCGACAATCACATCACCTCCGCTGACCGTATCGCTGCGCGAGGACAAAATTTCGATCTTTGGCGCACTGCTTTTGGGCGGCTGTGCTTCAGAGGAAACAGGCAACGAGAGGCTGGGGCTTGAGCTGGAACCTCCGCACGCACCCACGATTGCAGCGATGGCGAGCGGAATTGATGTCCTGCAGCGGATTGGCAGAAGCAGCGTCACCAAGCGTCTCCACAGGTGAAGAATTTCCCAGGGCAGACTCATTGTCTTGACGAAGAAAACGCGCATAGCTATCTCCTGCACAAATTGTTCTGACATGCTCAGTGCACCGGTCTTCCCGCAACCGCGTCTTGGGCTAAAGGCGCTCATCGCGTCCGCAACGGTCTGCCGAAAGGGCAAAGATTGAGGGCCGACCAAGCAAAGAAGCAGTGCTGTGGTTCGTTGTCTGCGCAAAGAACTGCTTCCCCCCAATTGACATGCGCTCGGTAGGCGTAGTCGCCCGCGATTCCGACGCTCGGCGGGGCGCAACCTCATGCGGACGTGGCAATTGTGTGCGGCAATCCATGTATAAACAATAAAAAAGTAATGTTAAATGTATGGTGTTTACCCTTGAGCTGCGGCGTGCCCGACGCTTGTCGAGGGCCCAAGCGGATGCCAGATGGATGCCGGGATTCTGATGTGGCGTCGGCCGGCGCCGCATTCGTGCACGACACGGCCACTGCGTGCGTCGGACGCGCGCATGCGGGAGTTGGTCCAGCGCCTCCTCGCGCTCGATACCGGTCGCGCCATCGGCCGTTCTTGCCGGGAAAGGAGCGCGATCAACAGAGTTCGCCAACGCCGTGATTGTGTTCAGCCGTCGGTTGGATATACATTACATGTTTATTGTTAATTCCGCCTCCCATGCCCTTTGCTCAAAGTCTTGGGCGAGCGGGGGTTGCATTGCGGCCTTACTCAGGGAATCCCGACATGTCGATTCGCATTGGGCGCCTGCCCGAAGATGATCAGAGCAATGGATGGAGCGCGTTGCTGCCGCCACGACGGGTGAATGCCTCGTTGCATGGCGAGATGGACTTTGACTGGCTGGTGGTCGGTGCCGGGTACGCAGGCGTCGCGGCCGCAAGGCAGCTCGCTCAGCTCCAGCCCAACGCATCCATCGCGCTCATCGAAGCCGGCGTCGTCGGGGAAAACGCTTCCGGCAGGAACTCGGGCTTTGCGATCGATCTTCCGCACGCACCTGGCATATCGGAACACGGGATAGAGCAGGGCCGCCGCGCCATCCGCGTAGGGCGCTTTGCGCTCGGTGAACTGGATCGCCTCGTCAAGGTGCACCGCATCGATTGTGGCTGGGAGAAGCGCGGGCGCTATCACGTCGCGGTCACGAAACAGGTCGCGAAGCGCTCTCTTGCGGCGTACGAGACCCACCTCAGGGCTTGGCAAGAGCCGTACCGGTGGTTCGATCGAGACGAGCTCCAGGAGGCCTTGGGCACCGCCTACTATGGCGCGGCCATTCACACTCCGGGCACCTACCTCGTCAATCCGGCGAGTCTCATCCGCGGCCTTGCCGACAGCCTTCCTCCGCAGGTCAGGCTCTTCGAGAACTCACCCGTGATCGAAGCAGACATCCGCAGTTCAAGGCCCAGCGTGCGGACCCCGAACGGCAGGATTCGCGCAGGCGGCCTCATTCTCACGGTCAACGCCTTTTCGCAGTCCTTCGGCGTCTACAGCGCGCGGCAAATTCCGATACTGCTGTTCGCAAGCCTCAGCCGCCCATTGAGCGAGGAACAGGTGCGCCAACTCGGCAGCGAGCCGACGTGGGGCGTGACACCAGCGCACGGCATGGCCGGGTCGACATTGAGGCTGACACGCGAGCGCCGGCTGATGATTCGCCAGGGATTCGAGTACTCGCCGGGATTGCGCACCACCAATGCCCGGCGCGAGAAGGCCCGGCAAGCCAACCTCGCGCTGCTGCGTCGGCGATTTCCTCAGCTGGGTCCCATCGAACTGGAGCACTTCTGGGCCGGCTGGCTTGCCGTGTCCCACAACCACGCGCCCGCGTTCGGTCGCGTGGGACCGCGTTCGTTTGCCGCGTCGTGCTGCAACGGCTCGGGCATCGTGCGACACACCGCGTCAGGCATGTTCATCGCGGACCTGGCGCTTGGCCACGATCATTCCCTGGTGGCGGATTTTCTTTCACAAGGAACAGCCAACTACATTCCTCCGCGTCCGCTGCGAGACCTCGGCGTCAGCCTGGCCTTTTCCTATGGGGTGTGGACGGGGCGAGGCGAACGATGACGCTCTCGTCGACGACGCACAGGCCGCGCGATCCTTCATCTTTTCACCTGGAGCAACTCAATGACTTCTCTTCGCCTCATCCCGGGACACACGATCACTTCCGAGGTGCGTGGGGGGGCTGCCGGCGGCGTGGCCGAAATCTCCTGGGTCGTCATGGACAGCGAAGGCGCTGCGCTGCCCTGTGGTTTTGGCCGTTGGCACGAGGCGGCCTGTGAGTCCAAGCTGCTCGACTATGACGAGATCATCTTGGTCCTGGAGGGTGTCTTCGGTGTCGAGACCGCGAGCGGAGAGCGCGTTGAAGGCCGCCCCGGCGATGTGATCGAAATTCGCAAGGGGACCACAGTCAGATACTTCGGGCGCGAAGCCAGACTCTTCTTCGTGACGAACTGAGACTGGCAGCGCGAAAGGGGAGGCCTACGGCCTGCTCGCCTTGCGCTGCTTGTCCCGGGCTGCGGCAACGATCATTCCGGCAAGGCATTCGAGTTGGGCCGTGATGGATTTTTCCTTCACTGGAAACAGCTTGAACACTGCGATCCCGCGAAGCGTGGAGAACACCATTTCGGCGAACCCCTCAGGATCATTGTGGTTCGCGGAGATCTCAGGGAAGAGCTCCAGGAAATGCGCGAACGAGACAGGATCTTCTGCCTGTCTCTTGGCGTCGATGCGCTTGAACAGCGAGGGAATGGACTTGCACCCGAAGAACAATCCCCAAGCCGCGACATAGGAGTCTGCACCGTAAATGTGCTGCCATGCGCGCTTCACGAACTCGCTCGCACGCTCGCCGAGCGGGATCGTGGCGTCAGGCCACACCGGACCGTTGTCCGACAGCGGAGCCATGACCTCTTCCACGACCTCCTCCAACAGGGCCTGCCGCGTCCCGAACTGATGCTGCAGCGCACCGAGCGTGACTTTCGCGCCTGTTGCAATGTTCAGCAGGTTGGCTTTCTGGAAACCCTGACGCCGAATCAACGACACCGCTGAATCCAGGATGCGACGGCGGGTCGTTTCGCTTCGCTCCGCCTGGGTTCTGACGACGCGCCGGGTTTTAGATGAGAAGGTAGCCATCTTCGTATTGTATTGACGGTAGTCAGCGTTCGCGTAAACCCTAAACGTTTTGCAATAAACAATTATTGTTTTACGTAGGATTGGAACGTACGATGCAACCTCCTTGGCCAGCAACTTCAAAGTCTCGCCGCAGTGACAACTCGACCCTCGTGCGAGATGTGCACGCCCTCCAGCATCCCCAGAACGCGATCTGCCATCATGAAATCTGTCCCTATCGAAGACATCGCTGAACCACACCCTCCTTCGCAGGGCAGAGAGGCCGCCCTCCAAGCGGCGCGCAAGAAAAAGGCCCTTGTCGCCGCCATCATCGGCAACGCGCTGGAATGGTATGACTTCATCGTCTATGGCTTTCTGGCGGTGTTCATTGCCAAGCAGTTCTTTCCGCCTGGTGATGACGTCGCTGCGCTTTTGCTGACCTTTGCTACTTTCGCGCTCTCCTTCGCTGTGAGGCCGGTGGGAGGCGTGCTGATCGGCCTGTATGCCGATCGCTTCGGCCGACGCCCCGCGCTGAGCTTCATCATGGCGACCATGACCGTGTCGATGCTCATCATGGTCGTCGTCCCCTCTTACGCATCCATTGGGGTTGCCGCCACGGTGTTGATGGTCATCGCGCGCATCCTTCAGGCGCTGTCCGCAGGCGGCGAGTTCGCCAGTGCCGCGACCTACCTCCTGGAGTCCGTCCCGGAGAAAAAACGAGGCCTTTACAGCGGGCTCTACAGCAGCGGCCCGCTGCTTGCGACGGTCATGGCGGCGCTCGTTGGGCTGTTGATGACCCAGGTGATGTCACCAGAATCCAGAGACAGTTGGGGATGGCGGGTTCCCTTCGCCTTCGGCCTGCTGATTGCCCCGGTGGGCTACTACATCAGGAGATACCTGCCGGAATCCGAAGTGTTCGAGAAGAACACCGACACCCAGGGAACCCTTGAGAAGCTTCGATCCGTCTTTCGAGACCATCGCCGCGCACTCGTGGTCGCGCTTTCCCTGGCCGCCATCGGCACATCGGTGCAATACGTTCTCCTCGTGTACGCGCCCACCTATGCCGTGCGTGAGCTGAAGCTCCCCCCCCATGTTCCATTTCTCGCCCTCTTGGTCTGTGGGAGCATCGGAATGATCCTGACGCCGCTGCTGGGAATGGTCGCTGACCGGGTCGGTGCGCAACGGCAACTGCATGTCAGCCTTGGCGTACTGATCGTGCTGATCATGCCGCTTTATGTCTGGATGACTGCCGAGCCATCGACGGCCAAGTTCATCCTCTGCTCGGCAATCTTCACGACGGTGACATCGGCGTCGAACGCCGTGTATCCAAAACTGATGGCCTATCTCTTCCCGCCTGAACTCCGTTCGACGGGCATGGCGATCTCCTACAACCTGAGCGCGACCGTCTTCGGAGGCTTCTCGTTGTATGCAATCACTGTCTTGCTGAATGCGATGCAGAGCACCTTGGTGCCGGCGCTTTACGTGGTCGCCGTGACGGCCGTCTTCTGGGTGATCCTGGTTGCACTTCATCGACCCGGCGCGGACTTCAAAGTCTGACGACGTTTGTCAGCAGGGAATCGAATCCTACAACTCCATTTCAAGGAAACACATCATGATCGACGCCTCCAGTGCAATGAAATTCGCCGCCTCCGAGCGAGCCAGAGAGCTGTACGCCCGCTTGCTTGTGTGCGATATGACTTCGCCCTTCTGCGCACCCGCGAACCAACGGCTCAAGGACGCATTCGTTCAACGGCTGGTGAGTGACGGCTTCACCTACGTGTCCTTCACCTTGGCAGCCGACAACAGCGATACGATCGGCGCGATCCAAGCGATTGCGGCGTATCGAAAGTTTTTTCTTGCCCAGGGCGATCGGTGCATTCTGGTCAACGTCGTAGACGACATCCATCGGGCGAGGAAGGAGGGAAAGCTGGCCGTGGGCTTTCATTTTCAAGGATCAGTTCCGGTTGGCCGTGACCTCTCGATGGTCGAGGTCTTCTACAAGCTGGGGATCCGCCACATGTTGCTCGCCTATAACCAAAAGAACTTCGTCGCGGACGGCTGCCACGAACTGGGTGAAGGTGGGCTCAGCCGATTCGGGCGAACGCTGATCACCGAGATGAACCGCGTCGGGATGCTCGTGGACGTTGCCCATGCCGGCTATCGTTCCTGCATGGAGGCCATCGAGTACTCCGATCGCCCGGTGATCTGCAGCCACGGCAACATCTGGAACATCCATCAGCATCCGCGTTGCTATCGCGATGACCAGATCAAGGCGGTTGCAGCGAGTGGCGGGGTGTTCGGGCTGACGGGGCTGTCGATCTTTACCGGAGACGACGAGGCATCGCCCTTAAAATTCGCCGACCAGATCGACTACATCGCGCAATTGGTCGGGCCACAGCATGTCGGTCTGGGGCTTGACTACATCGTCGATCTGCCTGCGATCACTGCCGACGCAGCAGCCCACGCGGACAAGCTGCCACCGGACGGCGGCTACACGCGCAGCGACATGAAGCAGGTTGAACTCGATGCCATGCCCCAAGTCGTGGACGCGCTCTTGAGCAAGGGCTATTCCGATTCGGATATCGCCCTCATCATGGGCGAAAACTGGCTGCGCGTGATGAAGGAAGTCTGGAAGACGCCCATGTAGAGCCCGAGGGTGGAAATGGCAACGGGCGGGTTCTGATCGGGCGTGCCCCTTGCCATTGCCCACTTTCCGCGAGCTCACGCATGACCTGACCAATCAGGGCAACGATGGCTCGCTTCGCATGGCTGGCAGGAAGGTGCGCCGACACGCACAACCCGAGCACGCGTTGCATGAGCGGCGAGGCCAAACGGTGCGCGACGAGGCGACCCTCGGACACTTCGCGCTGCGCCAGACCGAGCGGCATGATCGTGGGTCCCAGTCCTGCCTCGACCGCAGCCCGAAGTGTGGGGACCGAATTGATCTCCGCCACAACTCTTGCGGGTGTACGTCCGTCAGCCTCAAGTGCCGCCTCTACCAAGCCGCGCGTGCAATGCCCGTGCGTCCTGGCCGGCCATACCAGCGCGCGTTCGGTGGCCTCATCCAGGCTGACTTCCCCTGGGGGCCGCGGATTGGCGCAACGCGGCGATTCCAGTAAAACGAAGTCTTCTTCGATCACCGGCGTGAAGGCGACGTCCTCCTTGGGCAGGGTTGGCGAAAAAACCGCCACGTCGATCCGGCCACGCAGCAACTGGTCGGCCATGTTGCCTGTCAGCTCTTCATTCAGATGAAGCACCACGTCCGGGTAGCGGCGGGCAGCGGCCTCTATGATCGGCAGCGCAATGAGGGGTGACACACTCTGCGGCAGAGCGACCACCACCGAACCCGTGACTGCGTGAGCGGCCGAATGCACTGCTGCACGGACATCGCCCACCTGCTTGAGGACGCCCTGCGCGCGCTCATAGAACACCCCGCCCGCCTCGGTCATGGCCACGCCCGTACGGCTGCGCAGCAGGAGCTGCGTTTCCAGCTCCGCCTCCAGTTCAGCCATCTGCTTGCTGAGCGCTGATTGCGCCACATGCAGCAGCTGCGCAGCGCGTGAAAAGCTGCCGCCGTCCGCGATCGCAATAAAGTACCTGAACTGGCGCAGCTCCATCGGGATGTCTCCAGCCGCATTGCACATGTGTGTGCGCGGCAGCTCGATCATTCTAGGTGCGGGGGCTGGCCGGAACCCTGCGTGGCAAGCGGACAGGACTCAGACAGGGATGACTTTTCCGGGGTTGAAGATGTCGTCCGGATCCAGGGCGTGCTTGAGCGCGCGCATCAGAGCCACGCCCTCAGCCCCATGCTCGTCCTGCAGATAGCGCATCTTGTGCAGGCCAACGCCATGTTCGCCAGTCGACGTCCCGCCGCAGCGCAATGCGCGCGCGACCAGCCGACGACTGAAGGCTTCGGCAGCGTCGTACTGTGCCGCATCCAGAGGATCGATCAGCACCACGCAGTGGAAGTTGCCATCTCCCACATGACCGAGGATCGGCGCGAGCAGTCCATGCGCCTGGATATCCGCCTGCGTCTCGTCGATGCATGCCGAAAGCTCGGAAAGCGGCACGCACGCGTCGGTGGTGATGCTGCGGCTGCCCGCCCTGAGTTGCAGGCAGGCGAAGTAGGCGTGGTGGCGCGGTGTCCACAAGCGCGAGCGGTCTTCGGGATGAAGCGCCCATTCGAAGGAGCCACCGCCATGGACATCGGCTATCTCACGCATGAGCGCGGCCTGCGCCTCAATTTGCGCCTTGCTACCGACGAATTCAAGGAAGAGCGTTGGACGTTCAAACAGGCTGGTGCGGCTGTGAGCGTTGACCGCGCGAATGGTGAGCGCGTCCAACAATTCGGCCCGCGCGAGAGGCACGCCGAGCTGAATGGCTTCGATCACACTGTCGACAGCCGCGCGCACACTCGGAAAATTGACAACAGCGGCCGCTGCCGTCTCGGGCTGGGGGTGCAGGCGAATGCTGGCCTCGGTGATCAGCCCCAGCGTGCCTTCGGAGCCGCAGTAAATCTGCGTCAGGTTGTAGCCGGCCGAACTCTTGCGCGCACGGGAGGCGGTGCGCACGATGTCGCCCTTGGCGGTTACCACGGTGAGATTGACCACGTTCTCGCGCATGGTGCCGTAGCGCACGGTGTTGGTCCCGGACGCGCCGGTGGCGACCATTCCGCCGATAGACGCGTCGGCGCCGGGATCAACCGAAAAGAATAAGCCTGTTCCCGCCAACGCCGCGCTCAGTTGGTGGCGCGTCACGCCGGCCTCGACCGTGGCGGTGAGGTCGCTGGGCCGTATCGCCAGCACCTTGTTCATCTGAGAGAAGTCGACGCAGACGCCGCCGTGTACCGCCAGCACGTGGCCCTCCACCGAGGAGCCTGTGCCAAAGCCGATGATGGGAACGCGTTCCTCAGCGCAGGCGCGCACCACGAAGGCGGTTTCCTGCGTGCTCTGCACGAAAACCACCGCGTCTGGAGGCTTTGGCGCGAATGCGGACTCATCGCTTCCGTGTTGAAGTAGAACGGCGCGATTCGTGGACAAACGTTCGCCGAAATTTTTCCGCAGGCACTCGAGCAACGCCGCTGACGGCGAGCGTCGAGCGGAGCCTTGTGTGCCTTGGCCGGAGGGGGAGGAAGTAACGCCCATGGAGCTTTCTTTTTGGGTGAATCAATAAGGAAACGGCGTGTCCCGTTGAACCTGCATTGGGGCTGGCCCGTCTGCCGTCCAATGGTCTCGAAATCGTCGGTTCTTGCCACCGCGGGTTAACGCGGGAGATCCATACAAATTCGAGAAGGGTTCATCTCCAAACGAGAGGGAGCGAGCGCCCAGCCTCGTGCCGCGAATGGGTGCGGACTGGCCCTTGAAGCACGGTATGAGTCGCGCATTACCTCCGACCCCGAGTGCAATGTGCTGGCGCGGCTGTCCGAATTACCCAAAGGGCTGGCCATTTCTCGTTGTGAAGTCAGCAGGTTCTTCCGAGACATTGAGGTGCCGAACGTCTACAGCATGCCGATCGACAAGGCGCGCAAGGCGCTGGCCGACAAGGGCTGGCGGCCTGTGCGTGCCAAGGCGGATGGTGAATCGCGGAAGGCGGGGTTCATCAAGCGCGGCATCGTCGAGATCGAGTCCTGCGCGTGAACGGGCCTCGCGTACTGCAGCTTCAGCTACACCAGCGCGGCCGGCACGTTGTCGCTCGTTACCGCGGGCGAGCAGGACCTGCCGAACGTCGTGAACTACGACGCGAAGTGCCGCTGATTCCGCACGTTCTCTGCCGCTATCCGCGAGACCAAGGAGTTCTTCACATGCCTGGGATACTGCCTGCCCGATCAGGTTGAGACCTCCTTGCCGCGCACGTTCAGCAAGGGTGAGCATCGACAACCACAGCATCAAGCATCCCGTGCGGCCCTGGCCAAGGGGATGCAAGGCCTGGCTGTCTGCGGGCAGCGAGTGGGCAGGCCGGCGCGGCGCGATCGCGATGAGCCTCGTGCAGTCGGCGAAGCTGCACGGTCGTGATCCCTGGGCCTGCCTCAGAGACGTGCTCACTCGCATGCCAACGCAGTTGGACAGCCGCACCTGCGAACTACTGACACACACCTGGCAATCCGTGCACTGACCCGCTCGGCAAATCGACTGACTTCCTTGAAGCGTCGAGCGCCGACCCATGATTGGCGGGACCGACTTACGTCAGTTGCATGGGGATGAAAGCAATTCCATTCGTCTCCACGCGGGGGCCTGAAGCCCGAAATCCAACGTGTTCATAAAAGGCCAGGGCGTACGGCGTCGAGTTAACTGTCGTGGGCACCGATGCGCAAGGCCATCCGTAAGCCTCCTTCACATGAGACCAAAGCGCTCTTGCGACACCCCTTCTCTGGAATTCCTCGCCAACGAAGAGATGGAATAGATGAGTGTTGCGACGAACCGCAACAAGGCCCATCAGTTGACTTCCGGCCATGGCGACGTAGTAGTCGAGCTCAGCCGCGGTCAGGTTGCGCACCATGCCTTCGGGCCCGAGGGCCGAGAGAAATACATCCGCGCCGGACCCGTCGGGATTCAACAGGAAGTGATGCGCGAGCGAGAGAATCAAGGCGCTGATGACTGGGGCGTCGTCTGGCACGGCACGTCGTATCAGCATGGGTTTGTTGGTGGGCGTGGCCGTCATCTCGAACGTCGGGTCGTGGCTTGACATCGTGAGCTTACCTCGACGATCCAGAGCCTGTTGACACGCCAAGGCGGGAGAGCTGCTCGCCGACCGGATTGACGGCATCAAACCCGTCCGGGTTTTTATCGGCAGCCCCCGCAGGTCAGGAGTCCATGGAATTCAACAGATACTTGTTCTGGACGAGTTCACGGCTCTCGCGGCACACCCGCGTGGTGCCGATCAACGAGTCGACGCGCAGGGACTGTGTGCAAGGGCTGGCTGAAGCGGCCGCTCGCCGGGTGAAGCGCCGTGGGCTGCGTGCGGTCGCCGTCATGTGAGACGCGGCCGGCTGCTGCAATGGATTCTGTCTGACGTACGTCTCGCGGCAGGTGCGCATCATCCTCCCCCGCGTCGCCGCCGAAGCCGCTGTGGGCGTGCGCCGGCCACTGCAGATTTTTTGCCGCCGAGCTCTTGAAACTGCGCAAAGCGAACACACGTCGAATTCCGTTGGAACCTGGTCAACCGAAAAGGAGGCTTGATATGACCATGAACCTGCTCAGGCAAATCGCCACGTCCCGCTTGCCGGTGACTTTCTATCGCACCGACGACATCGACCAGGTCAGGCTGCTTCGCGCCGCCGGCCTCGTCGTCGCACTGGTGCCTTCTCCCTCGGATCCCTCGAGCCTGTCGGGCACCCCCTCGGCGGCGCAAGTGCTGGCCGTGACCCAGAAAGGGCGCGAGGAGCTTGCGAAATTCAGCTATCCGCAGGCCAGTGCGCCGCGCTGGCGATTCCGGATGCCGCGCATCAAGACCGTACCCCGCATCGACCTGGGCTTGCGCCGCGCGCAGCCCGAGCGCAATGCCCGCTCGCAGGTCGACGGGCGCGCCCAGCCCTGACCCCTGTCAAGCGCCACCCTGCGTGAACGCGCCGGCGGCCGCGTCGGCGCTGCATCCAACTTTCGTGGAGGTTTAGCCATGTACCGTTCCCTGTTTCCCCGCGACATGTTCGCCGAGATCGATCGCCTGCAACGCGACATGCAGCAGGCGTTCGACCTGTCACCTTCGATCCGCGGTTTCGCCGCAAACGGCTTTCCAGCGCTCAATGTGGGCAGTACCTCGCAGGCGCTCGAGATCTACGCGTTTGCACCGGGCGTGGATCCGGCCACGCTGGAGGTCCATCTTGAGCGCGGGCTCCTGACCATTTCCGGCGAACGCCAAAGCGCTTTGCCGAAAGAGGGCGAGAAGGCGGCCGTGCACATCAACGAGCGCTTCGACGGGAAATTCCGCCGCGTGATGACCCTGCCGGAAGACGCGGACCCCGAGGCGGTCGAGGCGCGGTTGCGCGACGGCGTGCTGCGCATCACGGTGCAGCGCCGCGTGAGCGCGCAGCCGCGGCGCATCGCCATCCAGTGACCTTCAAAGACTTCAGCGCCTTCAGGAAAGGAACCATGCCATGAACAGCAACATCCAGACCTCTTCGCCTGCCGACCAGAGCCGGGTTTCGCAACGCGAGAGCGCAGCTTCGCATGCCGAGCCCGCGCTCACGCCGCCCGTGGACGTCGTGGAGGACGCAGGGGGCATCTCGCTCTATGCGGACCTGCCGGGCGTCAGCCGCGAGAACCTGAACCTGCACGTCGAGGGCGGCACCCTCTCGATCGAAGCGCAGGCCGATCTGGCGACGCCGCAGGGCCTGCAGACCAGCCACACCGAGGTGGGGTTGGGCAGGTTCCGCCGCGTCTTCACGCTGAGCAAGGAACTCGACACGCAGAACGTCAGCGCCGAGTTGGCGCAGGGCGTGCTCCGGCTGCGCATTCCCAAGGCCGCGCATGCGCAGCCCCGGCGCATCGACATCCAGGTCGCATAAGGCGTTGTACGTCGGCGGGGCGGCCTTGGGGCCGCTCCCGTCGTGTCCGAAGCGCCAGGCTCTTGTCCGCATTCCCCCGCATTCGCGATTCCGCAGCCGGTGGACGGCAGCCGGCGCCTGCGCGGGTGGAGAATCTCCGGCCCATGGAACTCAGATCGCTGCGCTACTTCATCGCCGTCCTGGAGGCCGGCAGCCTCTCGCGCGCCGCTGTGGCCCTGTACGTCGCGCAGCCCGCGCTGACGGCGCAGATCAAGAAGCTGGAGACCGAGCTCGGCACGCAGCTGTTCGAGCGTTCGCACGCGGGCGTCACGCCCACGGCGGCCGGCCTGCAGCTCTATCAGGACGCGCGCAAGCTGCTGTCCGACGCCAGCGCCATGCGCGAGCGCCTGCAGCGCTCGCCGGAGGGCCTGGAGGGCTCGGTCACCGTCGCGGTGCCTTTTCTGTTGGCTTCGCTGCTGCTTGGCCCCGTGCTCGCGCGGCTCAAGCGCACGCATCCGCGCATCCGCGTGTTCGTCCTCGATGACCTGAGCCTGATGGTGCGCAAGGCCATGGTGGACCGGCGGGCGGACATCGGCCTGCTGGTCGATACCGAGTACGTCAACGGCCTCGACGTGAAGCCCTTCGTGCGCGAGCCGATGTTCATCTGCGGCTTCGACGCGACCGGCGAAGTGGCCGCGATGACGCAGCCGCCGGCCGGCCAGCAGAAGCAAAAGGGCAGACGCGGCAACGCCGGCGCGGTGCAGCGGCCCGAGCTGCCTTTTGCGCGTGCCGCCAGCCTGCCGCTGGTGCTGCAGTCGCGCCGCTTCAGCATCCGCGCGAGCGTCGAGGAGGCGGCGGCCGACCTGGGGCTGGAACTCAACATCGCGCACGAGCACGATTCGGCCCGCGTCATCCGCTCGCTCTACCTGGCGGGCGCGGGCTTTACCTTCTCGCCGGCCTGCGCCATGGCCGATGCGCCGCCCGCCGGCAGCGGCTGGCTCGCGGCCCGCGTGGTGCAGCCGGACCTGGCGCGCACCTACTTCCTGGCGACCTCCTCGGCCCGCGAGGCAGACCCCGCGACCCGCGCCGTGCGGGACGTGCTGGTCGAAGAAGCGCGCGCGCTGATCGATGCCGGCCGCTGGGAGGCCGAGTTCCTGTTCGGCAAGCGCGCCAAGGCCACCGGGCCATAGCGGCGAACGCACCGCAGCAGGCCGGCCATCATCTTTTTTGATGGCCGTGCATCAGCAATCGGTATTTGTTGTCGCGCGTCTTCTGCTGCGAAAGTCGTCCTCACAGCGTGCTTGCGGCACGCGCATGAAGGAGACGACTTTGCTGCCCCCCGCCACCCCTGAGATCGCCAACGTTGGCGCGCTCGTATCCCGCGCCGCGCGCATCCACGCGCGGCGCCTTGCCGTCACGAGCGCGTCGCGCGCCGTCACCTACCAGCAGCTGGAGCAGCGCTCGAATCGGCTGGCCAACGCGCTGTGCGGCCTTGGCCTGCAGCGCGGCGAGCGCGTGGGCGTGTACCTGCCCAACTGCATCGAGATCGTCGAGCTGGAGCTGGCCTGCTACAAGGCCGCGCTGGTGAAGGCGCCCATCAACGCGCGGCTCGCGCCCGTCGAGGTGGCCGAGGTCATCGCGAACAGCGAGGCCGCGTTGATCGTCACCACCGCCGATCGGGCCGAGAGCTTCCTGGCGCACCTGAAGGGCGCGGCGCCGCGCCTGTTGCTGCTCGATGCCGCAGAGAACTCGCCGGCCTCCTACGAAGGCCTGCTCGCGCGCGCCAGCGACAGCTTCACCGCCGCGCGCGTGCTTGCGGACGAGCTCGCCGTGCTGCACTACACCTCGGGCTCCAGCGGCGTGCTCAAGGCCGCGATGCAGACCTTCGGCAACCGGCTCGCGCAGCTGCGCAAGTTCCTGATGCGCCCCGACAACCCGCGCCCCGGCGACCTGCTGGGGCTGGTCGGGCCGATCACGCATGCGTCCGGCATGCAGCTCGTGCCCGCGCTGTGCAGCGGCGCGACGATCCGGTTGTTCGGGGGCTTCGAGCCCGCGCGCTTCATCGCCGAGATGAAGCACGAGCGCATGACCCACACCTTCATGGTGCCCACCATGATCAACATGCTGCTGGCCGAAGTGCAGGGCCGGTACCGCCCGTTGCCCGACCTGCACCGGCTGGGCTACGGCGCGGCGCCCATGGCGCCGGCCCGCATCATGCAGGCGATGGACGTGTTCGGCCCCGTGCTGTCCCAGGGGTACGGCGCGGGCGAGACCACATCGGGCGTGTGCGGCCTGAGCGTGGACGACCACCTGTTCGCGCGCGCCGCAATGCCCGAGCGGCTGGCCTCGTGCGGGCGGCCGTTCCTGGAGTCGCAGGTCGACATCCGCGACGACGAAGGCCAGCCGGTCGCGCCGGGCGAAATCGGCGAGATCGTGGTCGGCGGGGCCGACGTGTTCGCGGGCTACTGGCGCGCGCCCGAGCTCACGGCCGAGGTGCTGAAGAACGGCCGCTATCACACCGGCGACCTCGCGCGCGCCGACGACGAGGGCTACATCTACATCGTCGACCGCAAGAAGGACATGGTCATCAGCGGCGGCTTCAACGTGTATCCCTCGGAGGTCGAGGCCGTGCTTTACCAGCACGCGGCGGTCGACGAGGCCTGCGTGTTCAGCGTGCCCGACGACAAGTGGGGCGAGGCCGTGGCCGCGCACATCGTGCTCAGAGCCGGAGTGGCGGCCGATGCGGCAGCGCTGGACGCCTTCTGCGCCCAAAGGCTCGCCGGCTTCAAGCGGCCCCGGCGCATCGAGTTCGTCGACGCGCTGCAGAAGAACGCCAACGGAAAGATCGCACGCAAGGCCATCCAGGCACCGTACTGGGCCGGGCAAGACCGCCGCGTGAACTGAGCGCGATGAACACCATGCACACCATGAATGCAGAAGTCACGGCACCCGAGCTCACCCTGGCCGCCGACGTGCGCTCGCCGCTGTTCGACGGCCCCTTCGAAGGCTCGCCGCGCGCCGCCGAACTGATCGCCCGCATCGGTGATTTCCTGAACGGCGAGCTTGCCGCGCTGGTGCGCGAGGAGGGCATCGACCACGAGCGCAGCCCCGGCAAGGCGACGCTGCAGCGCGTGTGGCGACGCTCGCACGCGCTCGGCTTCTACGGCATGACGCTGCCCGAGCAGATGGGCGGCCTGGGGCTGTCGCTGCTCGACCACGTGCTCATCAAGGAGTCGATCTATGCGAGCGGGTCGCCGCTCGCGCCGCATGTGTTCGGCGAACTCAGCGGCCCGCCGCGCGTGGGCGCGCTCGCGCGGTTTGCCTCGCCGATGCAGCTCGCGAAATTCATCCTGCCGGTGGCGCAGGCCGAGAAAGCCATCTGCTTCGCGCTCACCGAGGCCGAGGCGGGCTCCGACGCGGGCGCGGTACAGACCCAGGCGCGGCGTGAAGGCGACACCTACGTTCTCAACGGCCGCAAGCGCTTCATCTCGGGCTCGCCTTTCGCGGACTACGCGGTGCTGATGGCCTCGACCTCCGACAGCCCCGAGCGGCGCGAGGTCTCGGCCTTCTTCGTCGACCTGGGCCAGCCCGGCGTGGAAGTGCAGTCGGGCTACAAGACGATGGCCGGCCAATCGACCACCGGCGACATCGTGCTGACCGACTGCCGCGTGCCGGCCGCACACCTGATCGGCGAGCCGGGCCGGGGGCTCGCGCTGGCGCTCGGGCGCATCACCGTGAACCGGCTGCTGCATTGCCCCGGCATGGTGGGCCTGGCCACGGTGGCGCTGAAGGACGCGCGCGACTACGCCCGCACGCGCCGACAGTTCGGCCAGCCGATCGCGCAGTTCCAGGCGATCCAGCACTCGCTGGCCGACATGGCGACGCAACTGGCGGCGGCGCGCGCGCTGATGATCTCGACCGCGCGCCAGCTCGACGCCGGCGGCGACGCACGCGCCGATGCGTCGATGGCCAAGCTGTTCTGTTCGGAGTCGGCCTTCCGCATCGCCGACGCGGCGGTGCAGATCCATGGCGGCGAAGGCATTGTGCAGGGGCGCCGCGTGGAGTTCCTGTTTCGCATGCTGCGCATGTACCGCGTGCTGACCGGCACCAGCGAGATCCAGAAGAACATCATCGCGCGCGAGCTGATCGGCGAGGCGAAGTAGCCGCCGGCGCAAGAACAAGTATCAGGAGACAAGAGCACCATGAACACCGACCTCACCCGTCGCGCGCTGTGCCGCGCGCTCGCAGCCTCGCCGCTGCTGCCACTGGCCACGGCGGTGCGCGCCTCCGGCCACTGGCCCAGCCGGCCCATCAAATGGGTCGTTCCCTACCTGGCCGGCACCGGTCCCGACACCGGCGCCCGCATCCTCGCGGAAGCGGCCGGACCGTTGCTGGGGCAGCCGATCATCATCGAGAATAAGGGCGGCGCCGCGGGCAACATCGGCGCGCGGCAGGTGGCGCGCGCCGCGCCCGATGGCTACACCTGGATCTACTCCGCCGGCCCCATGGCCGCGAACGCGCGGATGTACCAGAACCCCGGCTACGACGTGATGAAGGACTTCCGCCATGTGATGCGCCTGACGACAGCGGATGTGCTGCTGATCGTCAACCCCGCATCGGGCATCGAGAGCCTGCAGGACCTGATCGCCCGGGCGCGCGCTCATCCCGGCAAGCTCGACTACGCGTCGGGCGGCGTGGGCACGCCGTCGCACCTGGGCGTGGAGCTGTTCCTGAATGCCGCGCGGATCAGCGCCACGCATGTGCCGTACAAGGGCGCGTCGGAGCTGGTGAATGCGGTGCTGGGCAACCAGGTGACCTTCGGCATGCCCATTCTTGCGGTGGCCTATCCGCACGTGAAGGCGGGCAAGCTCAGGCCGCTGGGCGTTGCCGCGTCGAAGCGCAACGCCACGCTGCCCGAGGTACGCACGCTGGACGAGCAGGGGCTGCAAGGCGTGGAGCTCACGTCGTGGGGAGGCCTGTCGCTGCCCGCCGGCACGCCCGATGCCATTGCCCACCGCCTGTACGAGGTGTTCAGCCGCATCCTGAAAGACCCGAAGGTGATCGCCGCGCTGACCGAGCAGGGCAGCCAGGTCGCGCCGTCCACCCCCGAAGGCTACCTGCAGGTGATTCGCGACGAGATCGACCTGACGGGGCGGATGATGGCGAGCGCGAAGATTGCGCCGCTGTAGCTCCGAGCGACAGCGAACGCCTGCGGCCTCTCGACGGTATTTCCGCGCTCAAGGAGGTGCCCGTGAACGGGCGTTTCAGCAGCAACGCACAGGAGGTCCTGCGCAAGGCCGTGTGCGCCGATTGGTTGTGAAGCGCAAGAGTGACGGTCGCGACGTCTTGCCAGCGGCGAAGCGCCCAGGTGCCGGCGCGCGCGAACGATGCGGCACTCGTCGCCTGACGGCACTTCCCAGTGCACGGCGTATTCCCTAGAGGCGGGTTTATCCGAGGGGAGTCTCTGCAAGGTGCGGGCAAAGTACTTCATGCGCCCAGAGAGCATGAGCTGTGATGAAGCCATGAAGCGCAGTTTTTGCGAGGCAGAACCCTTCGTATCGGTGATCCGCGTGTGTGATCGATTTCGAGGTGTGGGCGCATCCCATGAAGCCGAACCCGAGACATGTATGACGAGAGAAACTCATCCACGCCGCTGGATTGGCGTAGCCAGCCTTATCGCCTGCGTGACGCTGTTTTCCGCGTGCGGCAGTACGGCCTTTCTGGCCGTACCGGACAAGACCTCGCTTGCTCGGACCTGCGCCGGCATGGCCGGCACTACGGTCGCCGCGGGGCAGATCGGGCTGGCAAGCGGCAGCGCAACCGTGTCGTCCGCCGTGCTCGTCCCGGCTGTCACCACCTCGCCTTCTTTCTCCGAATATTGCAAGGTGCAGGGCTCGATCGCTCCGCTCTCCGCGGGTGCCGATCCGATTCGCTTCCAACTCAACCTGCCCACCACTTGGAATGGAAAAGCCGTCATGGTCGGAGGCGGCGGCTTCAACGGCACGCTCGTCGATGCAGTCGCCGCGCTTCGCGACGCTGCGCCTGGCCAGGCGCAGCCGATCACCCAGGGTTTCGCGACCTTCGGCACCGACTCCGGTCACGACGGCACGGCTTACGGAGCGACCGACCCCGCCAAATTCGCATTGAATGACGAGATGCTGCTGAACTTTGCGCATCAGTCATACAAGAAAGTCAAGGACGTCGCGCACGTGTTGATGCGGCAGTACTACCGGCGCGCACCGTCCAGACAGTATTTCTACGGCGGCTCGGAGGGCGGGCGCGAGGGCCTCACCATGGCGCAGCGCTACCCGCAGGATTTCGATGGCATCGTCTCCGTCGTGCCGGTGATTCAATGGACAGGGCTCTTCAACGGCTTCGTCAACTACCAGTTGCCGCAGTTCGCCGGAGGGGCCATCAACGCCAGCAAGGTGCGCGTGCTCGCCAATTACGTGAACACCGCGTGCGACGCGCTCGATAACAGCGCGGACGGCGTGGTGAGCAACTACCTTGCCTGCCCCTCGCGCGTCGACCTGCAGACCTTGCGTTGCCCGGGCGGGAAGGACACGGGGGACACCTGCCTGTCCGATGCGCAACTCGCCGTCCTCAAGGCATCGTACGGGCCGACCGTGATGCCTTTTCCTCTTGCCAACGGCCTCACCACCTATCCGGGCCGCCTGTACGGCGGTGAGATCCAACTCGGCGGCGAGGGCGTGGGACGCTGGGTGACGACCGGCAAAGCGCCCAACCTGCCACCGACTGCGGCAGACGCCCGCGGTGTGATCTACGGCAGCAGCTACGCGCGCTATGTGATCGCGAAGAACGCCGCTTTCGACATCCGCACATGGAACGCCGCGAACTTCAAATCGCGCGTTCAGGAGGTGTCGGCGCTGATGGACTCGACCAATCCGGATCTTGCGGCTTTCCGCGCGCGAGGCGGCAAGCTCATCATCCGCGAGAACGCGGGCGACTGGGCTCAGAGCCCGGTGGCGGGCATTCAGTATTACCGCAGCGTGGTCGACAAGCTGACCCAGCCGGTCGTCGACGAGTTCGTGCGCCTTTACGTGTCACCGGCATCGAACCACGGCGGTACGGCGGCCAGCCTCACGACAGGCACCGAAATTCCCACCAATCACGATTTGCTCACGACGCTCGACAACTGGGTGACCGGCGGCAGCGCGCCGGCCGACGCACTCGTGCAGGTGCGCAACGCGCCCGCCGCCCCTTTTGCCACGCTTGCGACGCGCCCCATGTGCCGTTACCCGAACCACCCGGCGTATCTGTCGGGCGATGTGACGAAGGCTGAAAGCTATCGCTGTGTCGCATCGTTGCCCTGACTCCTTGGGCGTCTGCGCAATCAGGTCTATGGCAGACGAAGCCAAGCGCTTGGCAGGCTGAAGCAAGGACGGCGGTGATCACCGCCGTCAGCTTGCCATCCGCCGCGATGCGATGGACGTTGGTCGTTGCCTGCTCAGTCGGCCGCCGCGCCTGACTTCTTCACCAGTTCGGCCCAACGCGGAATCTCCCTGGCCATGTGGTCGCGCAGTTCTTCCGGCGTGCTGCCCACCAGCTCCATCGCAAGTTGGCCCGAGAGCTTGGCCTGCACGTCGGGCTGCTTGAGCGCCTTCACGATCTCGGCGTTGAGGCGCTGCACGATGGGCTTGGGCGTGCCTTTGGGCGCGTACACCGCCTGCCACGACGACATTTCGAAGCCCGGAATGCCCGACTCCATCATGGTCGGCAGGTCGGGCACCAGCGCAATGCGCTTGGCGGTGGTCACGGCCAGCAGCTTGAGCTTGCCGCTTTTTACCAGCGGCAGCGCGGCCGTCACCTGGTCGAACATGAACGGCACCTGCCCCGCGGCCACGTCGGTCAGGGCCGGAGGCGTGCCCTTGTACGGCACGTGGGTGAGCTTTACGCCGACGAGGTCGCGAACATTTCGCCGGCGAGGTGGGTGGAGGTGCCGGCGCCCGAAGAGGCAAAAGTGCGCTTGCTCTCGTCCTTCTTCAGCAGGGCCACCAGTTCGGCCACGGAGTTCACGCCGAGCTGGCTGTTGACGATGAGCACGTTGGGCAGGCGCGCGACCAGCGAGACGGGTTCGAAGTCCTTCATCGGGTCGTAGGACAGCTTCTTGTAGAGGCTGGCGTTGATGGCGTGCGTGCTGATGGTGCCGCCAAAGAGCGTGTAGCCGTCGGGTGCAGCCTTGGCTACATAGGCCGCGCCGATGCCGCCGGCCTGCCCGGGCTTGTTGTCGACCACCACCGACTGCTTGAGGCTTTCCCCCAGCTTCTGCGCCAGCGTGCGGCCCACGATGTCGGTGGAGCCGCCGGGGGTGAAGGGCACCACGTAGACGATCGGCTTGGCGGTGGGCCATTCGGGGGCCTGGGCCATGGCGGCCACAGGAACGAGCGCGGCCGAAAGCAGCGCCGCGGCGAGGCGGAGGAATTGCATGACTTTGTGTCCTTGGATTTTTGCCGATGGGCTCAGCGGCCCGTGGTCTGGCGCCACGCCGCGAAGTCGTTGCGGCTTTGCTCGTCGGTGGGCGGATAGAGGCCGAGGATGGAGCGGCCCTCGAGCACCTTCTCCTGCACGAAGTCTTCGAAGGCGGTCATCTCAGTGGCTTCGGCCGCAACCTCGTCGGCCATGTGGGCCGGAATGACGATCACGCCTTCGGCATCGCCCACGACCACGTCGCGGGGGAACACGGGCGCGTCGCCGCAGCCGATGGGCACATCGATATCGATGGCCTGATGCAGCGTGAGGTTGGTCGGCGCGCTGGGTCGCTGGTGGTAGGCGGGAAAGCCGAGCTTCGCGATGTCGGGGCTGTCGCGAAGGCCGCCGTCGGTGACCACGCCGGCCACGCCGCGTTTCATCAGCCGCGTGACCAGGATGCCGCCGGCCGATGCGGCGCGCGCGTCCTTGCGGCTGTCGATGACCAGCACCGCGCCTCGGGACACTGCTCCACGGCCTTGCGCTGCGGATGGTCGCGGTCCAGGAAGACGCTGATCGGGTTGAGGTCTTCGCGCGCCGGCATGTAGCGCAGCGTGAAGGCCTCGCCCACCATGTTGGGCAGGCCGGGGTCGAGCGGCCGCACGTCCTGGATGAACTGGTGGCGCAGGCCGCGCTTGAACAGGGCCGTGCACAGGGTGGCGGTGCTCACTTTCATGAGCAGCTCGCGGGTGACTGGATTCACGTGTCGTCTCCGTTGTCGATTGAAATGAAATCGGGTGGTCGAAGTTGCGGGGCGGGTCAGAAGATGTCGGGCTCGGGCACCGGCTTGCCGAAGCTGGTCTCGAGGAAGTCGAAGTCGCAGCCTTCGTTGGCCTGCTTGATGTGGCGCCCGAACATCCATCCGTAGCCGCGCTCGTAGCGCGGCGGCGGCGGTGTCCACTGCGCCTTGCGGCGCGCGAGTTCCTCATCGCCGATGTCCAGGTGGATGCGCCGCGCGGGCACGTCCACGGCGATGCGGTCGCCGGTCTTCACCAGTGCGAGCGGACCGCCGATGGCGGCCTCGGGCGAACAGTGCAGCAGACAGCCGCCATAGCTGGTGCCGCTCATGCGTGCGTCCGACAGGCGCAGCATGTCCTTCACGCCCTGCTTCAGCAGCTTGGTGGGAATCGGCAGCATGCCCCACTCCGGCATCCCGGCACCGCGCGGGCCGGCGTTGCGCAGCACCAGGATGTCGTCGGCCGTCACATCGAGCTCAGGGTCTTCCACGGCCTTCTTGAGCGCGGGGTAGTCGTCGAACACCAGCGCGCGACCGGTGTGCCGCAGCAGGTGCGGCGCGCAGGCGCTGGGCTTGATCACCACCCCGTCGGGCGCCAGGTTGCCGCGCAGCACGGCCAGGGCGCCTTCGGCGTAGATAGGGTCGGACAGCGGCCGGATCACGTCGTCGTCGTAGACCTCGGCGCCTTCGATGTTCTCGCCGAGGGTGCGGCCGTTGACGGTGAGCGCTTCGGTGTGCAGGTGGCCGCGGATGCGCTCCAGCATCGCGGGCAGGCCGCCGGCGTAGAAGAAGTCTTCCATCAGGTACGCGTCGCCGCTGGGCCGGATGTTGGCGATGACGGGCACGCGGCGGCTGAAGGCGTCGAAGTCGTCCAGACTCACGGCGTGGCCGGCGCGGCGCGACATTGCGATCAGGTGCACGACGGCGTTGGTGCTGCAGCCCATGGCCATCGCGCAGGCGATGCCGTTCTCGAAGTTGGCGCGCGTGAGCATCTTCGCGGGCGTGAGGTCTTCCCACACCATCTCGACGATGCGGCGGCCGCAGTCGGCGCTCATGCGGATGTGGTTGGCATCCGCTGCGGGAATGCTCGAGGCGCCCGGCAGGCTCAGGCCGACTGCTTCGGCGATGCCCATCATGGTGGCGGCCGTGCCCATGGTCATGCAGGTGCCATGGCTGCGCGCGATGCCGGCCTCCATCTCGGCCCAGGCCTGCTCGCCCAGCCGACCGGCGCGGCGCTCGTCCCAGTACTTGAAGGCGTCGGAGCCCGAGCCCAGCACCTTGCCCTTCCAGTTGCCGCGCAGCATGGGACCGGCGGGCAGGTAGATGAAGGGGACGCCCATGCTCAGCGCGCCCATCACGAGGCCGGGCGTGGTCTTGTCGCAGCCGCCCATCAGCACCGCGCCGTCCACCGGATGGCTGCGCAGCAGCTCTTCGGTTTCCATCGCGAGGAAGTTGCGATAGAGCATGGAGGTGGGCTTGACCATGCTCTCCGAAAGCGAGATCGCCGGCAGCTCCAGCGGGAAGCCGCCCGCCTGCAGGATGCCGCGCTTGACGTCTTCCACGCGCTGCTTGAAGTGCGAGTGGCACTGGTTGGCGTCGCTCCAGGTGTTGACGACGGCGATCACGGGCTTGCCCATCCAGTCGGCATAGCTGTAGCCCATCTGCAGCACGCGCGAGCGATGGCCGAAGGAGCGGAAGTCGTCGGGCGCGAACCAGCGGGCGCTGCGCAGGGATTCGTAGGGGCGTTTCATCAGGGTTGTCTCCACGGGCGCCGCACGGTGGACGCCGCCTTGCCGATGGCAATCCGGAAATTAAAACACTAGTATATTAGTGCGTCAATGACACAATCACCGGCGATGAGCGCCACTCCCAAGATCCGACTCGACCGCACACGCCTTGCCGCGCCCCAGGTGCTGGAGAAATTGCGCGAAGCCATCCTCGCACTCGAACTCGTTCCCGGAACCGTGCTGGCGCGGCAGGAGCTGGCGGACCGCTTCGGCGTGAGCCAGACGCCGGTGCGCGAGGCGCTGCTGCGCCTGAGCGAAGAAGGGCTGGTGGACGTGTTCCCGCAGCATGCGACATTGGTCAGCCGCATCGACATGGCAGCCGCGCGCGAGGCGCACTTTCTGCGCCGCTCCATCGAGCTGGAGCTGGTGCATCAACTGGCGCAGCAGGAGTCACCGGGACTGGTCGAGCAACTGAAAGGCGTCATCGCCCAGCAGTCGGCGCTTGCCGCGTCGCAGCGCTACGGCGACTTCGTCAACGCCGATCGCGCGTTCCATCGCCTGATGTACGAAGCCGGCGGCGTGCTGGGTCTGTGGGACCTTGTAGGCCGGGTGTCCGGGCACGTGGACCGCTTGCGGCGCCTGCACCTGCCCACCGCCGGCAAGACCGAGGCGATCCTGCGCGACCATCGCGCCATCGTGCGTGCCATCGAGGCGAAGGATTCGGCCGCCGCTCAGGCCGCGCTTCGCAAGCATCTCTCGGGCACGCTGAGCGCGGTGAACGAGATCTGCAAGCAGTATCCGGACTACGTGGTCTCCTGATGCCCAGGCGCTCTTGCCTCGCCGCGCGGGCTAGGGCATCAGGTGCTTCGCGTTGGCGTCGACCTGGTGGGCGATCCTCTTTGTGAACGGACCCTCCAGACCAAAGTCTTGCGCGCGGACCCGCAGGCGCGTCGCGACGTCCCGGGCCAGGTCGATCTCCTTGTCGGCCCACCCGGTGTCCAGGCCGCCCTGGGCGGCCAGTTGCAGAAGGTCCGCGCGCCTGATGGTGCGCGCTTCGCCGCAGATGTCCATCTGATGCTCTGCGCGAGGGCCTTCGTTGAATGTCAGGTCATAGCCCGGCGCCAGCTTCCAGGTCCTGTCCCGGTCCAGGCGAAAGCTGAAGTTCTTCGGGTGGTCGTCGCGGTTGTTGAACACGACGTTGAACACGGCTCGACCGAAGGCCTTCTTGACCTCGCGCTCATCGCGAGTGAGCACGCGCGTGGCGCGCAAGAACGTGGTGTAGTCGACCGAACCCGGCATCGCAAAGTTGGCGTGCAGCAGTCCCGCCAGCGTGTGCGTGGGCACCCGCATGCCGTCTTCGACGTCGAATCGGCATGTGGCGAAGGCGGCCAGTTCCGGACCCAGGTCCGTGTGGCTGGTGCGCGGCATGTCCACGCCGCACTCGCGTGCGAGCTGGGCGTACAGGTCCTCCAGGGCGCAAACCTCCTTGGGCTCGCCGGCCGCTTGAAATTTCACCAGCCAGGCCTGCGAACCCGGCTGGGCGCTCGTGCTGATGTACCCGTCCTGGGTTCGATGCACCAGAACCTTGGGCCGCGCGCCGTGGGGCGAGCCCCCCAGCATCGCCAGTTCCCCGAGCGCCTCGGACTCCTCGCCTGAGAGCACCCGTTGGGCCTCGGTGGCGAGTGTCAGCAGCGCCACGTCGTGGTCTTCGAGCGGCGGCGCAGTCGCCGGCTCGAAGGACAGCGCGCCGATGGCGCGCGTTCCGACGAAGGCCAGGCGGTCCAGCGAAGACAGCTGCGCAGGACGGATGCCGCTGCGGCGGGCCAACCGGTCCAGGACGAGCCGTCCCCAGCCGTCCGGCAACGCATCCGCGATCAGGCCCGGCAGGCCGAACAGATGCTGCGGGAAGTTGCCATAGGCCTGGCGCCGGAGCTTGAGGCGAACCGGAGACAGCTCCAGCTTCTCGTCGAGTGCGCGCTCGGAGTATTCGAACAGCACGTCGCGCCCGTCGTCGGCCAGCGTGCCCAGCGACCAGTCCTGCGCCCAGCCCTGGTAGCGAACATCCAGCTTCTTCATGGTCGAGGCCTTCGAGGCGCGCGCTTGCGGGAGGGGCCCTGGGCACTCTCCATATCGGCGATGCTCCTGACATTGAGCTTGAACAGCGACTGCAGCTCGCCGATCAGACCCAGAGAATGCACGACGCGGATGAAGGAATCCATCGAGGCCTGGCCCGTGGTCTCGATGTGGCGTACGGTCCCGTAGGACACCCCCGCTCTTTGCGCCAGGTCGCGCTGGCTGATCCCCTGCATGAGCCGCTGCGCGCGAATGCGCGCCCCGAGCTCGGCGCACACTTCTTCGGCAATGGAAAATTCAAAGTCCATATTTATTGCTATTATCGGCAAGAATCCAGCTTAAATACCATTATTCTGGTGTTTATGGTGCGACGTCAATCTGCCGGGATGCTCCGCAGGCCGCGCTTGAGCGCTTTGCCGCACGGCTCGCGCGGCGAGGTCAGGGAAGGCTCATCCCGGCTGGCATCCGTTGTGCCACCTTCGCTAGCGCCCTTCGCGACTCAAGCAGGTGCTGCTTCGGCGTTGCTCGGGTTCATCCAGATGTTGGCAGCGCTCGGCATCCTCATTGCGTCGTTCGGCGGGCATCAGCCATCCTTTTTGCATCCAGCCAGGCTGACTTTCGCGCACGACGGGCTTCAGGCCCATGGCCGAGTCAGTCATCGGTGATACCAGGCTTGGAAGCGGCCCTCGAATGCGCCGGACATCGATGAGCTTCGCAGGTCGTGTTGTGCCCAAGAGTTGCGCAGCGCGTCGAGGATTTGCTGAAAGATGCTTCCTTCCACCTGCAGCCGCCGCTGAAGTGTGCGTGTGCTCAAACCAAGCTTCTTGCAGACTGCCTGCATGGACAACTCACCAGCAGGCAGTGCTTCGAGCAATGCGCTGCGCAAGCGCTCGCTGGCATGGCTTCCCAGGTCGGCGAGCCACTGGCGCAATGCCGGTTCGAAGAACTTCCACATGCCGTGGTTGGCCGTCAAAAACGGGCGGCGCACGTCCTCTGTCGCGAACACAACCGTCGGAACGCGCAGGTCTTCGACCGGAGCGCCGAACCTGTCGGCATATGCGCTCCTGCCCGCTTCCGAGAGGTTGGGTGCAGGCCACCCCACGCGCAGCGCATGCACCGAACTGCGCGAAGCCAAACGGGCCAGTTGCACGAAGAAGACAAGCTTGAACGCCATGAGCACGCCCGGCGGCGCCAGCACCTTGTGGAGAAATTTCAATGTCACGTCGTTCGCCGATCGCCGGCTTCAACGCGCAGCACCATCGAACCGCTCAAGCGTTTGTACTTTGCGAGGCGGCCTAGGGCACCCCCCATGTTGACTGCTTCGATCCGCGAATTTTTTGCGCATGGAGGCGATCTGCACCACCGAGGGAGCGGCGAAGCGACAAGCGCGGCTTGCCATGCCCGACAGCGCCCAAGCCCCAGCAATCGCCCGACAGCGGCATCGGTGCGAGTGCTTGGCGCTGTGCCTGCAGTCCGCGCTTTTCTTCCTCTGCCTCCCGTCGGATTGGAGTCCGGGCGATCTGTCAGAGCCGCATGCCGCCGGAGCTCTCGAGAAGCACGATGTCGCCCGAAGCAGACCTTCCAGCTACCGGCCGTCAACCCAAGTTCTCGCAGGAGTAAAAAGAGGCAGCTACCCGGGGCATACCCGGGGCTTGCGCAAGTCGTGTCGCTTGGGCTGCCTGGTACCGACCCCATGCGGACTTGGCATCGAGGAAGCGAGCCGGACGTCCGCTGGCCGGCTCAAAGGAAATGAGTTTGCGCGCCCTTGCAGCTTCTGACTGCAGTGTCTCAAATCGAGTGGGTGCGGAGGCGGTGTCCGGCAGTCCCTGGATCAGGTCGAGCACGCGCTGCGGGGTGCCGAGACCGGCCGCCCTCCCGCGCAGCCTGACGCGTCCAGGCTGCTGGCCCAGTTCTCCGCTGCCGCTTGAACTTCGCGGCACGTCCTGTCTGGAGATCGACGACACACCAGCGTTGTGTCTGCCGGTTCTGGTGGCCAAGTCGTTCTGTGTCGCGATCCGCCTGGCGCGCCATCGACTTCGAAGTGCTCAGGGCTGTGTATTTGTACAACTTGGCGAAGAGCCACCGCTTTCACATACCGGGCGAAGCAGGCCGGGAGGCCGGCACGGGAAAACGTCCTAGTCGATTGATTAATAAGAAAAAATAAGCACTGATAAAATCAACAAGGTAGGGCCACGTTGCGGCTCTGGACCCGGAGGCAACATGAAACTCGAGAGCAAGCTGCAGATGTCGCTGAGCAAGCGCGCCGATCACGTCGTGCTCCGACGTGAACTCGCGCGACTTGGGGGCAAGAGCCAACTCACGGAAGCCATCAAGCGCCTCATTGGAGAAGGCCGGCTGATGCGTCTTGCCCCCGGCGTATATGCCAGGACCCGCCGCAATTCGCACGGCGCAGTGGAGCTCGCTGCACCTCCCCAGGTCATTGCCGACGAAGTCCTGGCCAAGACGGGACGCGCCGCCGCCATCCGTCGGGTCGACTCCGGTGGTGGTCTGCCGAAGTTTGAGGCCAAGTTCGCCAACGTGCTGGCGAATGCCTCTGCGGGTGGAGTGCCGCCTCGGCGCAAGCGACGTGCGGCGGCATTCAAGCTTCCTAGCGATGTGGCCCAACTCCCCGTCAAAGATGTGTCGACCTACGTTGCGAGTTTGGCTGCGGCTCACGGGGTCGTTTTCCAGCGCACCCGGCTGGATGACTTCGCTGAAGCGGTCACACGTCTGGCTGGCGACGATGAGCGGCTCGACGCTACTGGCAAGCTCCTCGCATCCCTGCGCAAGAAGTCGGTCATCAATGGGGCGCAGCTCGCGCGGCTGATGACGAACCACATGAGAGAGCAGAAAAATGCCGTTCGATCCGTTCGGTGACTTCAGCACAGCCGGCTACCTCAGGAACATCGAAGCTGAGCAGGATATCGATCTGGTGAAGGCGCAGGAGAAGGTCTTCTTCGAGGCCCATCTCGAGGAGGCACTTGCCTTTCTGCGTGCGATCCGAGGGCCCGTAGCCTACGCACACTTTCGCGAGGTCCACGCGATTCTCTTCCGGGAGTTCTATCCGTGGGCTGGGCAGGACCGTCAACAGTTGGCCGTTGCGACCCAAGTCAGCAAGGGCGGCGTCGTCGATTTCGAGCAAGCCGCTCTCATCGGCCAAGCGGTGCAATGGGGCCTGACCATGGGCAACGACGTGGAGCGTATGCGCCAGCGGCCCGGGGCGGTCATGGGCGCCTTTGCATGGGCGCATCCATTCCTCGACGGCAACGGCCGCGCCATGATGCTGGTGCACACCGAGCTGTGCCGTCGCGCCGAGATCCTGATCGACTGGCCATCGACAAACAAAGCAGCGTACTTGGGCGCCTTGACCGCTGAACTGAAGCACCCCGATGCCAAGCACCTGGATTCCTACCTCGCGCCATTCGTGCGGAAGTCCGGCCGAGCCGATGATCTGGTCACGCAACTTCGCGAGCTGCCAGGGTTGGACGGGCTGACCGCAGCCAGTGCGGACGACATCACCTACGATGCGAGCGACGAGAAAGCGATGGCGTCGTACCTTGAGACGAAACGCTCTAGAGGTGAGGAGCGGGACACAACAGGCGAGACCCGCGCCTGACTGCGGCCCGCCTCCGCACGCTCATGGGTTGCGAGCTCAGTGAGCCGACTGCATAGCCATGCGTGTTCACGCATGCACCATCCTCGAACTTCGTATCGCTTTGGACACTCAGCATGGCACGACCAGGCGCAGCGGAGTCCACGCCGCATGGCGCGTTTCGGGCATCCACTCGGTCATGGACAACGACGGCACGCCCAAGACGGCGTCGATCAGATCACGGCTGACGCGTCATGCGCGCTTTCACGTGCACTTCAACCCCGACCTCGGCGTCGAGGCTCAACCAGGTCGAGCCTCGAGATCAACAACGCCAAGCCGAATCCTTTGTCTGGTCGAAGACCGCCGAAGACATCCTCGCCAGTGTCCAGAGGTTTTGTCTGCGAACTTCTAACTCACGACACTGGCGCTCAGGCAGTCCCGTCGCCAAGCATTTCCAATGCTGCCTTGATGGCCGCCCGGTACCCACCGGGCCCGAGGCCGGCGATCACTGCGGTGACAACGCTGGACATGTACGAGTGGTGGTAGATTTCCTCGCGGCGATGGATGTTGGAGATGTGGACCTCGATGACCGGACCGGGAAACATCTTGAGGGCATCCATGATGGCCATCGAGGTGAACGAATAGGCCGCCGGGTTGATGACAATCGCACTGCCCGTGTCGATGGCCTCGTGAATCCAGTCGATCAGCAGGGTCTCGCTGTTGGACTGGCGAAACTCCACCGGGACCATGCCGGCTTCGTCTCGGCACATGGCTTCGATCTCGGCGAGTGTGGTCTTGCCGTAAATAGCGGGCTCGCGCTTGCCGAGACGATTGAGGTTCGGCCCATTCAGGATGAAGATTGGCTTGGTCATGGATGAGTGCGGTGAGAACGGGATCCCGGCTTATCCCTTGTAGCCCATCAGGCGCGGCAGCCACAGGACGGTTTCGGGGATGAACGTGATGATCGCCAGCACGACGATGGCCATGCCGATGAAGGGCAGCGCCTCGCGCACCAGAGCCATCAGCGTCTGCTTGGTCATGTTGGCCACCACGAAGAGCAGCAAGCCGAACGGCGGCGTCAGCAGGCCCAGCATGATGTTGACCACCACGACCACGCCGAAGTGCACCGGATCGATGCCGAGCGCCTTCGCCGCGGGAATCAATATCGGGACGATGATGAGCAGGATCGTGGAGCCTTCGAGCAGGCAGCCGAGCACCAGCAGGATTGCATTCACGAGCAGCAGGTAGACCAGCGGCGTCAGGTGAAAGCCGCTGATGAACTGCTGCACCGACAGCGGGATCTGCTCGATCGTGACCACGTAGTTGAAGACCAGGGCGCCCGCGATCAACATACCGACCGAAGTTGTCGACCGGGCGCTGCCGAGCAACACGTTGTAGAGCTGCCGCCATGTCATCGAGCGATAGATGAGGGCGGACGCCAGCAGCGCGTAGGCCGCTGCGGCCGCGGCGCCTTCGGTGGGCGTCATGACGCCGCCGTAGATGCCGAACAGCAGGACCACGGGCAACATCAGCGCAGGCAGTGCGTCGAGCGTGATGCGCGGAATCTCGCGCATCGGCACCGGCGGCTCGACCGGGTAGTTGCGCCGCCGGGCGATGAACGCGTTGGTGATCATGAAGGCCACGCCCAGCAAGAGCCCGGGGATGACCCCGGCCAGGAAGAGGTAGCCGATCGACGTGTCCGACACCAGCGCATAGATCACCATCGGGATCGACGGAGGAATGATCGGGCCGATGACCGCGGCTGAGGCGGTGATGGCGCCCGCGTACGCAATCGGGTAACCGTTGCGCGTCATCATGCCGATGATCACCTTGCCGATGCCGACGGCATCTGCGATGGCCGACCCCGACATCCCCGCGAAGATGATGTTGGCCACGACATTGACGTGGCCCAGTCCGCCGCGAAATCGTCCGACGAGGACGAGGCAAAACTTGAGCAACCGGTCCGTCAGGCTGCCGCTGTTCATGAGTTCGGCCGCGAGAATGAACAGGGGCACCGCCAGCAGCACGTAGCTGTTGAACAGCCCGTTCAGGATCTGCTCGGCGGCCGTACCGAGGTCGAGGCCCGCGATGAGCAGATAGAAGATCGAGGCACCGATCATCGACAGCCCGATCGGCAGGCCCAGGATCGCCAGCACCACCAGGACGATGACGCAGAGTGTGAAATGGCTGGGCATCGTCAGGCTGCGTTGTCCGGCATGCTGCCGGTTTCGGAAGGGGCGCCTTTGAATGCGCGCCAGGCAAGGAAGACGTGTTTCACGATGATGGCCACTGCAAAGATCACGTAGACGACGTAGAGGACGTCGAACCGCATGTGCAGGTAGGCGGTGTGCTCGCGCTTCATGAACGTCACGTAGTTCCAGGTGGCAGGGAGCGACACCACAAACAGCACGACGATCGCGATGCTGGACGCCACCGTGAAAGCCCGCCGGGTACCCGGCGCGACGGCCCCGTACACGATGTCGAACCGGATTTCGTCCTGGTCCGAGAGGACGAAAGCCGCGCACCAGAGCACGGCCCACACCCAGCACAGGACCGTCACCTCGTCGGTCCACCCCAGCGGCTGATTGAGGAAATAGCGGAATCCGATCTGCAGCAGAAAGGACACGAACATGAGCGCCATGAGCGCCACGGCGACATCGTTTGCGCGCCTGCGCAACCACGATCCCGCCGCGTGAAGCCGAGTGAGCATCGTCTGGGTTTCCTGCTGTCGCCGGCGCGCGCCGCCGGCCATCGAGTGAAAGGTGAGGTCTCCCGCCACGCAGGCGCGGCGGGGCGCAGGTCAAAGGGCGTTGATACGCTCGAGTGCGCCCTTTGGCCACTCGCTGCCGTACTTGTCGACGTACTTCTTCTGGGCGTAGGTGCGGAAGGCGGCGAGGTCCGGGGTATAGACCTTCTTGCCTTCCTTCTTGAAGTATTCCAGCACCTCCTTTTCCTGGGCCACGAACTTGGCCGTGTAATCGTCGATCGATTTTTCCGCCGCCGACTGGAACTTTGCTTGCTGCGCGGGCGTCATTGCATCCCACAGCTTGGTCGTCATGACCATCACGTCGTAGCCCAGCACGTGCCCGGTGAGCACGAACTGCGTGGTGACTTCGTTGAACTTCATGAGGCGGCTCGCCACCAGCGGGTTGTCCTGGCCGTCGATCGCACCGGACTGCAGCGCCGTGTAGACCTCGGCGTAGGCCACCGGCGTGGGATTGACGCCGATCGACTCGCCCAGGAACTGCCAGTACTCGCCCGGGGGCATGCGCAACTTGATGCCGGCGAGATCGGCGGGCGTCTTGATTTCCTTGGCCGGCTTGAGGTTCACGTTGCGCGAACCGAAGTACACCGGGGTGATGATCTGGATGCCGAGCTGGTCGCGCGCCATCTTGATGAACTCGCGACCCACATCGCTCTTGAACGTCTTCTTGAGGTGATCGACGTCACGGAACAGGTAGGCCGACGTCATGAGCGACCACGCGGGGATCTGCTTGCTGATGTCGGCCGGCGCGAGGTTGCACATCTCCAGATTGCCGCGCTGCAAGGCCACCAGTTCCGTGCCCTGTTTGAACAGCGTGTTGCCCCAGTAGGGCTCGAAGTCGTAGCCGTCGTTCTTGATCGAAGCGGCGAAGTTCTTGTAGGCCTCGGTGCGCAGGTCCTGTTCGGTGAAGGCCGAACTGAAGCGCAGCTTGGTGCGGGATTGGGCGAATGCAGTGGACAGGGCGCCCAATGCCAGGGCCGAGGCACCGGCGGCGAGTGTCGCGCGACGCGAAAAAGTCGAATTCATGAAGTCTCCGTTGTGAATGCCTCGAAGGCGGCCCCGTCTCGACTGCGATGCGTCGCAGCAGACCGGTTTGATCGTAGGGGATCATCGGAGCATAAGCAATACATCTGATGATTAGGGTATTCTCTGATGATCGGCACTGCGATCAAAACAGGCGCTATGCTGATCTCTGACGCGTCCAGGAGCGACCTTTGCTGACTGACACTTCCCCCGATCCCTCAGACACCACCACCGTCGGCGAAGTCGCCTATCGCCGGATTCGCTCGGACATCGTGCTGGGCCGGTTGACGCCAGGACGCCGCTTGCGGCTTGAACGGATGAAGGAGGCCTACGGCACCAGCATCAGCACGCTGCGAGAGCTCTTCAACCGCCTGGCCACCGAAGGCTTGCTCGTTGCCGAAGGCTCGCGCGGCTTCCAGGTGACCGCGGTCTCCTCTGCAAACCTTCGCGAAGTGGCATCGATGCGGCTGCTGCTGGAGAGCCACGGACTCAAGGAGTCGTTCCAGCGCGGCGACCTCGAGTGGGAAGGCCGCGTGGTCGCGGCATATCACAAGCTCGCCACGATGGAAAAGAGGATGGCAGCCAACGATCCTTCCTCGCCGGAAAGCTGGCGCCAGTACGACTGGGCGTTTCACGTCGCGCTGATCTCCGCATGCGGCTCCGACTTGCTGCTGCAGACATATGCGTCGATCTGCGACAAGTATCTGCGCTACCAGATGATCGCCGCCACCTTCCGTGGCCAGGAGGCGGCCGACGAGCACCGGGTCTTGCTCGAGAGCGCGCTCGCCCGAGACTGGCAGCGAGCGCAGCAGGTTCTGGTCACGCACGTCGAGGATTGCGTCACGCAGATGACATCTGTGCTGGACGCCGCCGCCTGAACCGGATTCCTGTGAGGTCCTTTGCCATCGAAGCCAAGGCCTGCGCTGGATTCCCAGCCGAGGCCGAGTCGTTTCACGGTCCCGTGCGCTTCGGCTGGGACGGATGGATGGGCGCCACCCGGGCTGAGTCGATCGACATGGCGATGACGCTCGATGCAATTGCGGCCGGCAGCCGCCAAGGCATTTCGATCAAGATCGAACGATAGGCAGAAAGGGCAAAGACAATGTCGCTTCTAGGCAGCGCAGCACTGGCCATGTGGTGGGACATGGCGCCCGAGGTGAGGGCCGAGTTCGAGGACTGGCACTCTCACGAGCATTTTCCGGAGCGGCTCGCGGTTCCGGGCTTTCATCGCGCATCACGCTGGACCAGTGCCTCCGGCGGCGAAGGCATCTTCGTTATGTACGAGCTCGCGTCGTACGCGGTTCTCTCATCGAGTGCCTATGTCAGTCATCTGAACACGCCAACGCCCTGGTCTACGAAGATGATGCCCCACCACAGGAACATGGTGCGCAGCCAGTGCCACGTGCTGGAGTCACGCGGCGGGAGCGCTGCGCAGCACGCATTGACATTGCAGATCTCGCCGCAGCAAGACAGCGCTGAGGACCTGCGCGCGTTTTTCCGAACGCTTTGCGCCGCTTTGGTCCAGCGCTCGGGACTTGTGGGTGCGCACCTGTTGCGACACCGGACACCATCCGTCGCGCAAACCACAGAACAGCGCATCCGCAACTCAGCGGATCGCGCGGCCGATTGGGTGTTCGTGGCGGTGGGATACGATGCATCTGCCCTGGAGTCGCTCGTCCATGCCGATCTTGCCGAGACAGCTTTGCGGGCGGCCGGCGCTGTCGCTGGCGCGGTGAGCGGCCTCTACACGCTCTCGCATTCGGCAACGTCCGAGGATATTGCCGACGCCAGACGCCATCCTTCATAGGCAAGGGACCAACATGCCCGCTCAGGCCATTCACCACATCAACATTCGTGCACGCAAGGCGCTTGTGGGAGAGCTGAGAGACTTCTATGAGAGCGTGCTCGGGCTTCGCGCGGGCTGGCGACCGCCTTTCCAGTCAACCGGGCATTGGCTGTATCTTGGGGACACGCCGGTACTTCATCTTGTCGAAGATGAATCGGTGGGAGGCCCGGTACAAACCGGAAGCCCACATGTCGATCACGTCGCTTTTTCATGTGTAGGCATGAGAGAGTTTGAAGACTTGTTGCACGCGAAAGGCATCGCCTTCCGTCAAACAAAAGTACCGGAAACCTCGCTCATCCAGCTGATCTTCCTGGATCCAGCCGGGAACGGGGTTGAGCTTCAGTTTGCTGATGTCGATGCCTGATCTTGTGCCGGCTTTCGCAAGATTCACTTAATAAAAATCTTTGGAATCTGTTCGAATGAATGGGCCACGTCTGGTATCAGCCGAGTCGCTGCTGAAATCCGGGCCGGGGGCGCCGAAGACGGGCCCATCTGGCTGCCCTGCGCCAACGTGGCTGCGCGCGTCAGCAACGAGGTGAGCTAGGCCTGCTTTGATCGGCAGATCCATGGCTTCGTGCTGATGGGATGGGTGTTTGCGTAGGCGCACGGCCGTCGCAGCTTTGCTGCGCGGCGCTGGATGGCCAGGGTTCCCAGGGCGTCGCGAAGTCCTTGCCGTTGAGAGCGACGTTCGGTCGCGATGCGCTCATCGGGCGCTCGATGATGAGGTCGACCTGTTCCGCGTCGCGCACCGGCTGTGCAGTCGGGCCGCGGTGCCAGCCTTCGGCAACAGCGAGCACGCCGCCGCCCGCTTCGATGACTTCGCAAGTGAGAGTGTCGCTTCCGCGCGCTGTGGTTTGCTGCAACCCGAAGGGCTTCACGCGGCCACATCGGTCCAGCACTCCATTCAAGACAACCGCGTACATACGTCGATTCAGCTGTTCATTTGGCGACTTCAACCTTGGGTGCCGCGTCCGTGGCACCGCCGGAAACTGGCCTCAGTTCTTTGCGCAGAATTTTCCCCACTGCTGATTTGGGCAGCGACTCGAGGAACGTGATGTGGCGAGGCACCTTGTAGGCGGCGAGGAGCTTGCGGCAATGCGTTTCCAACTCTTCCGCCCTGAGCCCAGGTACGCGGCGGACGACGAAGAGATGAGGGACCTCCGCCGAGCGCTCATCAGGCACCCCGACGCACGCGCATTCGAGCACGTCCGGGTGCATGGCGACCACGCCTTCAATTTCGTTCGGGTAGACATTGAAGCCTGAGACCAGGATCATGTCCTTCTTCCGGTCGACGATGTACATCAAACCCTGTGCATCCATGGTGACGATGTCCCCGGTGCGGAACCAGCCGTCCTGCGTGAAAGACCTGCGCGTCTCGTCTTCGCGGTTCCAGTAGCCCGCGAAGACCTGCGGCCCCTTGATCAGCAACTCGCCGGGCGTGCCAAGCGGCACCGGTTCGCCCGCCTCGTCAACGATGAGAACGTCGGTCGATGGAACAGGCGCGCCGATGGTGCCGTTGCGCCCCGGCGCATTGAAGGTGACGCTGGGCGACGTTTCAGTCAGCCCATACGCCTCGGTGATGGGGGGGCCGCCGGCCGCAACCCACTTGGCTGCAACGGCTGCCTGGATCGAGGCGCCTGCGCCGATGACCACGTTGCAGCGGGAGAAGTCGATGCCGGACAACTCGGGCAGTGTCACCAAGGCATTGAACATCGTGTTGACGCCTATCAGCATGTCGAAGGGCGCCCGCTCGAGTTCGGCGCAAAGCGCCTTGGCGTCGCGCGGGTTGACCACCAGGCGGTTGTGAGCGCCGCTGGCAAGGGCCGTCAAAGCCATCCCGAGCGGAAAGATGTGATACAGCGGCAACGGCGTCACGATCTCGAAGTTGTCGATGTCGAGTGCCAACCGCAGCCATGTCCGCATCTGCAGCGAACTGGCAAGCACGCTACGGTGTGTCAGGCAAGCGCCCTTGGAAACACCTGTCGTGCCGCCGGTGTACTGCAGAAAAGCCAGGTCGGAGGGGTGCATGTGCGCGCTGGCGAAGTCGGCGTCCGGCAGCGCGGCGGTCGCGTCGCGCAAACCGACGACGCGAGGCCCATCGTTCGCAGCTGGCGCACCTGCATCGCTGCCCGTCGCAAACAAGGCTTGCTTCACCTGTTGCATCGGCACAGTCATGACATACCGAAGCTGTGTCTGGCCGAGAACCTCGGTGACCACACCCATGAACGGCTCAGCAGCCACCAGTGCGGACGCCCCCGAATCGGCCAGTTGGTACGCCAGCTCGCGTGCCGTGTAGAGCGGGTTCATGGTCACCGCCACCATGCCCGCGCGCAGGATGGCAGCCAAAGCCACGGGGTAGATGAGGTTGTTGTGCAGCAGCAGGGCCACCCTGTCACCGCTTTTGAGCCCGGCCGCTTGCAGGGACCGCGCGAGGAGCGCTGACGCATGCTCGACTTGCGCGAAGGTCAGCGATTCTCCGGCGCAGGTGACGGCCGTCCTGGCACCGTGCTTCGTGAACGCGCGTTCAAGCAAGGTGACGAGGGTTTCACTGTCGTCCAGGACGATCTCGCGGGGAAGCCCTGCGGGGTAAGAGGCATGCCAGGGACGGTGTTCCATGAATTTCCCTTCGTGTGATTGACGGCGAGTCAAGACAGGGCTTCGCGAACGAAGTCCATGCGGTCCTGCCCGAAGAACATCTGGTCGCCGACGAAGAGCGTGGGTGCACCAAACACGCCGCGCTCGACCGCTTCCTGCGTCGTGGCCTTCAGCGCGGCCTTGATCTCTGGGTCCTGCGCCAGGCGATCGATCTCCGCGGGATCAAAACCGCCTTCGGTCAGGATGCGGGCCGTGAGTTGCGCATCGTTCAGGTTGAGCGCGTCGATCCAGAGCGCTTTGAACACGCAGCCCAGCAATTGCTGCAGCTGCTCGGGGCGGCGCAGCTGAATTCCGGTAATCCCGCGCATGAGGAACAGCGTGATGACCGGGAAGTGCGGATTGCCCTGGAACGGCACGCCATAGCGGCGCGCATGGCGCTCATAGTCCATCTGCGTATAGCGCCCCTTGACGGGAATAGTGGCAGGCGAGGCATTGCCCGTGGCCTGGTAGATGCCGCCCAGCAGCATCGGCCGGTAGACGAGGTCGGCCCCGTGGTTGGCACACAGGCCAGGCAACTGCGTCCACGCGAGGTAGGACGAGGGGCTGCCGACATCGAAGAAAAAATCAACCGACTTGCGCATTCATGGCTCCTTTAAGTTAACGGACGTTTGGTAAACGGAAGCTATGTGATTGCTGGAGTGCCGTCAACGGGGTTTCACTGGGTTCTTCTTCGATTGACAAACGAACGTTCACTGATTAACGTGTCGATGACTTAACGGACGTTTTTTTAAAGGAGACCGTATGGACCTATCAGCCAATCACCGCGGCGTGGCCCTCGTCGTCGGCGCGGGCGACGCCACGGGCAGCGCAATCGGCGCGCGCTTCGCCCGCGAGGGCTACGTCGCGTGTCTGTCCCGGCGATCGGCCGACAAGCTGGAGCCGGCCGTCGGGCGCATTCGCGCGGCCGGCGACCAGGCGTTCGGCTATGGCAGCGACGCGCGCAAGGAAGACGACGTCGTCGCCCTCATCGACCTGATCGAGAAGGAGCGCGGCCCGATCGAGGTGATGGTGTTCAACATCGGCGCCAACGTGCCCAGCAGCATCCTGGAGGAGACGGGGCGCAAGTACATGAAGATCTGGGAGATGGCCGCCTTCAGTGCATTCCTGAATGCGCGCGAGGTCGCCCGCAGGATGGTCGCGCGGGGGCGTGGCACGATCCTCTTCACTGGTGCGACGGCCGGGACTCGAGGCGCAGCGAATTTCGCGGCCTTCGCCGGCGCCAAGCATTCGCTGCGCGCACTGGCCCAGAGCATGGCGCGCGAACTCGGACCGCGGGGTATTCACGTGGCCCATATCGTGGTCGATGGCGCGATCGACACGGAGTTCATTCGCAGCAATTTTCCCGAACGCTACGCACTCAAGGAGCAGGACGGCATCCTGAACCCCGAGCACATCGCAGAAAACTACTGGTACCTGCACACCCAGCCTCGAGATGCATGGACGTTCGAGATGGATCTTCGTCCTTACATGGAAACCTGGTGAAAGACACATGAAAACACGCATCACTGAACTCTTCGGCATCCGTCACCCGATCATCCAGGGCGGCATGCACTACGTCGCTTTGCTGAGCTCGCCGCGGCGGTCTCCAATGCCGGAGGGCTCGGGCTCATTACGGGCCTGACCCAGCGACGCCGGAGCTCCTGGCCAAGGAAATCAGCCGCTGTCGTGAGATGACGGACCAGCCCTTCGGCGTCAATCTCACGTTCCTGCCGACTCTGTCTTCGCCGCCATACCCCGAGTACATCGCGGCGATCGCAGAGGGTGGCGTTCGCATCGTCGAGACAGCGGGGCGCAGTCCCGAGGCCTACATGCCCGCGCTAAAGAAGGCCGGCATCAAGGTCATCCACAAGTGCACATCCGTGCGGCACGCGCTGAAGGCAGAAGCGATTGGCTGCGACGCCGTGAGCGTGGACGGTTTCGAGTGCGGCGGCCACCCGGGCGAGGACGACATGCCGAACATGATCCTGCTGCCGCGCGCGGCCGAGGAGCTGAAGATCCCGTTCGTCGCCTCCGGCGGCATGGCCGACGCGCGCAGCCTGGTGGCGGCGCTGGCGCTGGGCGCGGACGGCATGAACATGGGCACGCGCTTCGTTGCCACGCAGGAAGCACCGGTGCACCAGAACGTGAAGGACGCCATCGTCGCAGCCACGGAGTTCGATACGCGGCTTGTGATGCGCGGTCTGCGCAACACCGAGCGCGTCCTCACCAACGCATCCGTCGAGCAGTTGATCAGGATCGAGAAGGAAAAAGGCACCGATCTCAAGTTCGACGACATCATCGACCAAGTCGCGGGCATCTACCCGCGCGTGATGCTGAAAGGCGAGATGAATGCGGGCGCCTGGAGTTGCGGCATGGTGGTCGGCTTGATCAACGACATTCCGACGGTGCAGGAATTGCTCGATCGCATCATGGACGAGGCGGACCGGTTGATTGCCAAACGGCTTGCGGGGTTTCTGGACGCGGTACCAGCCTAGTTCACAGACGGACGGGAGCCAACATGGGCGAAAAGATCGGCAAGCCGACATTCGTCTTCGCGCACGGGGCATGGCACGGCGGCTGGCGCTGGTGGGAAGTGATGCAACTGCTCGCTGAGCAAGGTCGCGGGAGCGTGCCGCGAGCATCTATTCGCCGCACAGCCGACCGCGCCATCCCGATCGCTGCGCAGGACTACCGGATCGCGCAAGCCGATGCGTTGACGCCTGGCAACAGGTTCGCTCATAAGTCGCCGCCGACGAGCCATTCTCTGCTCGTCTCGGCGCCGGCTGACTTGGCGACTGCGCGGGTTTCCCTCGCGTAGCTGGGCCAGGCCGAGCGACAGCAAGGCGTTGGCCGCCCGGTTCGCCTCGTGCTCCAGTTGCCGGAAGCTGGATGCCGCGTCCGATTCGAGAAAACGCACCGCGATCTTGTCGGGCGTGGCAACCGCGAAGCGGCTCAGGTGCTACATGTCACCCGCTCAGAAGAGATCGACGGCCGGCTCCATCACCGCGGACGAGCCGGCCCGGATCTCGCCGCACAGCGCCGCCGTCTGGGGCAGCAGGCGTGGAAGTAGAAGCGGGCCGTGGCAATCTTCGATGCATAGATCGGGTCGGTCGACCCGGAGTGCTTCAACGCCACTTCGGCCATTCGCGCCCAGCTCCACCCGAGGGCCAGGTGCCCAACGAGGCGAAGGTAGGGCGCAGCGGCCGCGCCCGCGGCATGCGGGTCTTGCGCAGACGCGGCCACGAGCTCGCCGGTGAGCTGCCTGATGTCGGTGACCAGTTTGGCGAGCGGCTGCGCGAATTCGCGCATTGGCTCGCGCGGGCCGCAGGTCTCGGCGAATGCGCCGGCCATGTCCAGGAAGACGCCCATCTGCCGGCCCTGGTCGGCCAGCACCTTGCGCCCGAGCAGGTCCATGGCCTGCACGCCGTTCGTGCCCTCGTACAGCCCTATGATGCGCACGTCTCGCAGGTGCTGCTCGACGCCGTTCTCGCGGATGTAACCGTGCCCGCCGAACACCTGCATGGCCAGCAGCGTGCACTCCACCGCGAGGTCGCTGGACAGCGCCTTCACGAGCGGGGTCAGGAGGCCCAGCAGTTCGGCCGTCTCGTTGCGTGTGGCGGGATCGGGATGGAGGCGCTGCACGTCGCTCAGCTGCGAGGTCCACAGCGCCAGCGCGCGTGCGCCCTCGATGTTCGCCTTCTGCGTGAGCAGCATGCGGCGCACGTCGGCATGCCCGATGATCCGGTCGGCCACGTCGCCGGACGATCTCACCCCGCTGGCGCGACCCTGCAGGCGCTCCTTCGCATAGGCCAGGGCTTTCTGGTAAGCCGCTTCCATCAGACCGATGGCGATCGTGCCGACCAATACGCGCATGTGATTCATCTGCACGAACATGCCCGCCAGTCCCTTGTTGGGCGCCCCCAGCAGCCAGCCGGTCGCGCCGTCGAAATTGATGGTGCAGGTCGAGTTGCCGTGGATGCCCAGCTTGTGCTCGATGGAGCCGCAGACCACTGCATTGCGTGCCCCGGCAGCGCCGCTCGCATCGGGCAGGAACTTGGGGACGATGAAAAGGGAAATGCCCTTCACGCCGGGCGGCGCGTCCGGCGTGCGTGCGAGCACCAGGTGCATGATGTTCTCGGTCAGGTCCTGCTCGCCGCCCGAGATGAAGATCTTGCTGCCGGTGATGCTGTAGCTGCCATCGGCCTGCGCCACGGCACGGGTTCGCATCAGGCCCAGGTCGGTGCCCGCGTTAGGCTCGGTCAGGCACATGGTGCCGGCCCACTCGCCCGACGCGATCTTCGGCAGATAGAGTGCCTTCTGGTCTTCCGATCCGTTGGCCGCCACGTTCACGTAGGTGGCATGCGACATGCCGGGGTAGGAGGCCCACGCCATGTTCGCGCCACCGAAGACTTCGTAGACCGCATTGGCCACAACCGAAGGAAAACCTTGGCCCCCGAACTCGGGGCTGCAAGACAGTCCGGGCCAGCCGTTCTTCGTGAATTCGTCGTAGGCTTTCTTGAAACCGGGCGGTGTCTGCACCACACCGGCCGAGGGCATGCTGCAGCCGTGCTCGTCTCCAGGCGCGTTGAGCGGCGCAATCACCTCGGATGCGAACTGTCCGGCCGCGGCAAGCACCTGGTCGATCGTCTCGGCATCGAGCTCCGGCTGGCCACAGGCCTCCAGCATGGCCGGCACCTGGAGCAGCTCGTGCAATACGAATTGGATCTCACGCAGCGGGATTTCGTAGGTCATGGCGATGCTCCTTGCCTCAGGCGACTTCGAACAGGCCTGCGGCGCCCATGCCGCCGCCGACGCACATCGTCACCACGACGAAGCGCACGCCGCGTCGCTTGCCCTCGATGAGCGCGTGCCCCACCAGCCGGGAACCGGTCATGCCGTAAGGGTGGCCGATGGTGATGCCGCCGCCGTTGACGTTCAGTGTCTCCGGGTCGATGCCGAGCCGGTCACGCGAGTACAGCACCTGGCAGGCAAAGGCCTCGTTCAATTCCCAGAGACCGATGTCGCTCACCTTGAGCCCATGGGTCTTCAGCAGCTTGGGCACGGCAAGGACCGGACCGATCCCCATTTCTTCGGGGGCAAGGCCCGCCACCGCGATGCCGCGGTACGTGCCCAAGGTCTTGAGCCCGCGGCGCTCGGCGACCGCTCTTTCCACGAGCACGCAGGCCGATGCGCCATCCGAAAGCTGGCTCGAATTGCCCGCGGTGATGACGCCGCCTTCGATGACTGGCTTGAGCATGGACAGGCCTTGGAGTGTTGTGTCGGGGCGATTGCCCTCATCGCGGTCCAGCGTGACGTCGCGGTAGCTGATCGCGCCCGTCTGCTTGTCGGCCACGGCCATGCTCGCCGTGATTGGAACGATCTCGTCATCGAACAGACGGTGCTCCTGCGCCAAGGCAGTGCGGCGTTGTGCTTGCGCGGAATACGCGTCCTGCGACTCGCGCGAGATGCCGTACTTCTTCGCCACGAGCTCGGCCGTGTTCAGCATCGGGATGTAGGCATGCTGCACGCGTGCGACGAGCAGCGGGTCGGCCTCTTCGCCCACCCACTTGACGAAAGGGTTCTGCACGGCGGAAATGTTCTCCTGACCACCGCCCACGGTCACGTCCATGCCGTCGACGATGATCTGCTTGGCTGCCGTCGCAATGGCCATCAGCCCGGAGGCGCATTGCCGGTCCATCGTCTGTCCCGGAACGGACTGCGGCAGTCCCGCCGCGAGCGCCGCCAAGCGTCCGATGTTCATGCCCGCGGTGCCGGCGGCCATCGCGCTGCCGATGACCACATCCTCCACTTCCCCCGGGTCGATGCCGGCCCGCTGGACGGCATGGTGAATCGCGTGGCCCGTCAGTCGGCGACTTGATGTTGTTCAACGCGCCGCGAAACGCGCGGCCGATGCCCGTGCGTGCGGTGGAAACGATGACGGCTTCTCTCATGATCAGACTCCGAGGGGTTGGCTAGATAAGTTGGTGCAGCGGCTCGCCGCGGTGGAGCGGTTCAGGCACAGGGTGGGCGAGAGTTCCATATCGCCATCGTCTCGCTGGCCTTACTTTAGATAACGATCGTTTGATAAACGATGGTGAACTATAGATTTGGAACGAAGGCGGCGTCAACACGTTGGAGCGGAATTGCGGCAGGGAGAAACCCTCGCCCGGAAGGTCGATGGGTTAATGGAAGTGAGAGCGTTTAACAAACGGTCGGAATGCTATGATGGGTGCTCCACGATCTGTAGAGGCCCACCCATGCGCTATCCGGCAAACCACAAAGAGGAAACCCGCAAGAAGCTGGTCGCGAATGCCCGTGCGATCGCCAAGAAGGGCGGCTTCGGTACAACCGGTGTCGATGAGCTGATGGCGGGCATCGGCCTGAGTGGGGGCGCTTTCTACGGCCATTTCCCCTCTAAAGAAGCGCTGTTCGCCGAGCTCGTCGAACTCGAAGTTGCGAACAGCGCCGAGATGCTCGCCGGGGACCGTGAGTCGCCGCCCGACCATGTCGCGAAGCGGTTGCGCAGCTACCTGAGTTCGTATCACGCCCTGCACCCGGAAACCGGTTGCGTCTTGCCGGCCTTGGGACCCGAGATCGCAAGGGCGGGACCCGAGGTGCGCGCTGCGGTAGAGGAGGGCCTGAAGCGCTTGCAGAAGAGCTGGAGCTCACGCATCGGCGACCCGGACGCGGCATGGGCACTGCTTGCTCAGTGCGTCGGCGCCCTGGTCCTGTCGCGCGCGGTCGAATCCGAGCGCACCCGCAAAGAAATCCTGGCCTCCAGCCGCCGCTTCATTGACCAGACACACGCATTGGACGAGGCCCCCGCAAAGCCGTCCAAGGCATCCTGACGGTCGACGCCGATGTCGTCTCGGCGCGCCACTCTTGCAGATGCACGGATACAAACGCGCTCTGCACCGCAGGCCAGCGCGGCGGCTGCCGCGAGCCTTCAGCGTTCCGCCTGCACCGACACCCAGGCGCATCAACTCGCTCGCCTGGTCAGGCAGCACTACGACGCGGAGCTGAGCAAGGTCGGCCTCAGAATCACGCAGTACCGGCTGTTGATGGAAGTCGTGGCGCATGGGCCGGTGCGCCCCTGCGACTTGGCCGAGATGATGTCGCTCTCCCCCTCAACGCTGACGCGCACTCTCAAGCCCCTCATCTTGACGGGTTGGGTGGCTCTTGGACCGGGTAGCGACGGGCGCACTCGGAGCGTGCGCATCACCGCTGCGGGCCGCGGCAAGTGTGCCGAGGGCGTGCCTCACTGGAGCGTGGCCCAAGCCAAAGTGCACCACTTGATTGGAAGCCGAAATGTCAGCGCATTGCATGCGCTCATCGGGGAATGCCTGATGCGCATGTCTGCAGTGGAATGAGCCACGTCAAGCCATGTCCCGGGTTTGCGACGTGGAGAGAAAGGGATGCGTCGAGGGGTGCTCGATTGCCGCACGGAAGAAGGTTCCGGCCGCTATGTGAAGGCGGGTGAGTTGCGGTCTGCGAGCAGCGTCGCGATTGCATCGGACGAGCGCACCCGGTGCGGCGGCGTCAAAGCCCTTCAGGTTCGCGTGACCGCCCGATTGAATTTTCGAAGCCCAGTGCGGATCGCCGAGCAAAGCACGGCCGACGGCAATCAGGTCGAACTCGTTGCGTTCCATGCGCTCGACGACGCGCTGCGCGCTCGCCGCTTTCGATTCATTGCCGGCAAAGGCGTTCAGGACGTCGCTGTCCAGGCCGATGGAGCCCACGCTGATCGTGGTCGTGCCGGTCAGTTTCTTGGCCCAGCCCGCGCAGTTCAGGCCGTTATCGCCGTCGAGTTCCGGAAATTCCGGCTCCCAGAAACACCGCTGCGAGACGCACGGTCAGGTCCTGCTGCTTCCATTGGCTCACGCGCATGATGATCGGAAAGTCCAGACCCAACGCCTTGCGTGTGGCGACCACGATCTCGCTGGCGAACCGCGAATGCTCCTTGAGCGTGGCGCCGCCATACCGATGCGGCCACCGGCCGCGTACACGGCATCGATCGCCCCCTTCCAGCCGGTCAGCGCAGCTTCGCCGTGGAAGAACGGGAGGCTGGGATCGTTGCGGGAGGCAGGGCGATTGACGACCTTGCCCTTCGAAAGAATCGGCCCGACCTGGCCTTGTGCACGGCGTCGCCTGGGCACGTGCGCTTCGTCGATGCGCTGTCGACCGCGGGGGCGGGCAAGGTGCTGCGGCGGTTGCTCAAGGACATTGCCTGGTGCCGGGAAAACGACCATGGCCAAAGCCTTGGCAGCCATGCCGGGCTCCCCCAAAGTGCATCTTCACGCGGATGATTTTTGGCATTTCATCAAGCAGGGAGCCATCTCTCTGTTTCTGGAGTCGACGCATGGGTTGCACCTGACCGCGCGTTGCCAACCGTGCCAGTTGCACGAAGAACTCCAGCTTGAACATATGGCTTTCGCCTCAATGGCTTCCCGAGTTGGAAAAAATTCAAGGCAAACGTTTTGGCGAGAAATAAATCGCCCGGCAATTGCGCACGACGCAATACAGAGGTTGCGAGCCCCGCATCCTGCATCAATAGCCGCCAGCCCCATCATCAGCGGCCCGAAGCCTGCTCCATTCAACGGGGGCAAGTGATCGAACTGCCGCGCGACACGTTCTACTCTCGGGCCAACGAGCCGTCGTGGCCTTGAGCGATCTTCAGGTGGCTCAGCTTATCGAGAGCATCCAGGATGAGCTTCCCGGCTACGGCTTTCGCCGTGTAACTCATGAGCCGGAGGCTTCAGAAGCATTCCAGGTAGCGCCGTGCGGCGAGGAGTTTCCGCGCTTTCTTTCGAGTTCACCAAGTCGAGCTACCTCAACTTCGAGCATGCGAATGCGCGATTCCAAGTCCGCTACATAGGACTCGTCCATACCTTCAAGCGCCAGCATCAATTTCCGCCAGAAGCCTGGCGCAGTTTTTTCTGTAGCACCGCAGTCATCACTCATTTTGATTTCCCCCGTCCAAGTGCTTGCAAAGGGTCGTGCACGGACGGCACCTATCGAGTTGCAACCGCGTCGGTTCCGCTTGCTTGCCAGCCGCCCCCCAATGCCTTGAAGGCGGTGACCGCGGCGCGTGCCGATTCGGTCTGGGCCTGTGCTTGTGCGTCGGAAGCGCGCAGCAGGTTCTCGTCTGCCTGAAGCACTTCGATCAGGCTGACGACGCCTTTCTGGTAAGCAGCGAATGACGCGTCTCGCGCACGGCCGAGCGAGTCGACGCCCTGCGCAAGAACGCTGGCTTGCTCCTCGCGCTTGACCAAGGTCGAGAAAGCGTTTTCCACATCTTCGGTAGCACGCAGCACGGCCAGCCGATACGCGGCTAGCAATTCGGCATCCTGACCCTTGGCGAGATCGATCTGCGCGTTGATGCGGCCAAAGTCGAACAGGCGCCAGCGCAGGCCCAGCACGCCAGTGGCCTGGCTTGCGCCGCTGGAGAACAGGTTGCCGCCGGACACCGATGTCGCGCTGCCGATCAGGCCGCTCAGGGAAAGCTTGGGGTAGTACTCGGCAATGGCGACACCGATGCGAGCATTCGATGCGGCGAGGCGACGCTCGGACGCGATCAGATCGGGCCGTCGCCTGAGTAAATCGCCGGGCGTTCCCGCGTCCGTGATCTGCGGGGCGACCGGGATGGCGCCCAGGTCTGCCAATTCCGCCCGGTGCGTGCCCGGGGGCGAGCCCAGCATCACATCCAGCGCATTCATGGCCGCGTCCAGCCCCGACTCGAGCGCCGGGACGGATGCACGAACCTGGGCCAGCGCGCCTTCGGCCTGCCGCACCTGAAGTTCGGCCGTCAACCCCTTGCCATACAGAAGATTGACCTTGGACAGCAACTCCTGCTGCGTGAGCATCTGCCGGCGCGCCACGTCGAGCCGGGTCTGCAGTCCGCGGATGCTGATATAGATGTCGGCGGTCTGCGCCGCCACGGTCAACCCTGTTGCGGCCGCGCCTGCTTCCGAAGCCTGGTACTCGGCAAGTGCCGCTTCGCGTCCACGGCGCAGGCCGCCGAAAACATCCACTTCCCAGCTTGCACCGAGGTTCGCTTCGTAGGCGTTGCCGTAGCGGTCGAAGCCGGGCCTCGAGTTCAAGACTTGTCCCAACGGCGTTTCAACGGACTGATAAGCCCGGGCGGCTTGTCCACTGATGTTTCCCGAGGGCAGTAAAGTGGCATTGGCCGCGCCCAGACCCGCGCGCGCTTGAGCGACGCGTGCGGACGCCTGCGCAAGATCGAGGTTCTGCGCCAGTGCAAGCGTGACGAACCGAGCCAGTTGCGGGTCGCCGAAACCTGTCCACCATGCGAGTCGGTCGACGCTCGTTGAGGCAGGCCGTGCATCGACAGCCGCCTGACCGAGGTACTGCTGTGGCAGGGGCATATCAGGCTGGACATAGTTGGGACCGACAGCGCAACCTGCGACGAGGCTGACGGCGAAGAGCGGGACAAGAACGCGCTGGAGCATGGGCTTCTCTTGGAAAGAGGGCGGGAAAGAAAACGTTGAATTGATGTGACTATAATTCAAAATGGTCACTCGTTGTTGATTTTCCTCGCTCGCGGTAAGCTGCCGCCCCATGAGCAATGCAACTCTTTCTCCGGCTGTGGCGCGCGGCCCCGCCGACCACGACGTGCGGGACCAGATCGTTGTCGCGGCCACCGAGCACTTCAGCCGGTATGGCTACGAGAAGACGACCGTCTCCGACCTCGCCAAGGCCATCGGATTTTCCAAGGCCTACATCTACAAGTTCTTCGAGTCCAAGCAGGCGATCGGTGAAATGATCTGCGCGAACTGCCTGCGCGAGATCGAGGCCGAAGTCCGGGCGGCGGTCGATGCCGCCGACCGCTCCCCCGAGAAACTGCGCCGGATGTTCAAGGCGGTGGTCGAGGCAAGCCTTCGGCTGTTCTCCGAGGATCGCAAGCTCTACGAAATCGCGATCTCGGCCGCCAGCGAGCGCTGGCAGGCCGTGGTCGTCTATGAAGAGCGCATCCGGCAACTGCTCCAGGACATCCTGCGCGAAGGCCGGGAAATGGGCGAGTTCGAGCGCAAGACGCCGCTGGACGAGGCGGCAGGCGCCATCTACCTTGTCATGCACCCCTACATCAATCCGCTGCTCCTGCAGTACAGCTTCGACCACACGGCCCAAGCGCCGGCGCAGCTGTCCGGGCTGGTGCTGCGCAGCCTTTCGCCATGAGCTGAATTCATCGTGACTATTGACTGAATTGGTCACTAGTACCAAAATGCGGGTCCTGATCACTTCGTCACCGGGATCCTCATGTTTTGGCGCCGCCTTGCTACCTCTGCAGTCATCTGCGCATTGCCGTTCGCGCTGGCCGCTTGCGGCGAAAAGTCGCCGTCCGATCCGCGCACCCAGGCGCCGCAAGTGCGCACCGCCACCGTCCAGGAGGCCGGTGCCACATCACGCGCCTTCACTGGCACCGTAGCCGCCCGGGTCCAGAGTGACCTGGGATTCCGAGTTTCCGGCAAGGTGCTGGAACGGCTGGTGGATGCGGGGCAGGCCGTCAAGCGCGGTCAGTTGCTCATGCGCATCGACCCTGCCGATCTGAAGCTCGCGGCCCATGCCCAGCTGGAGGCGGTCGCCGCCGCGCGGGCGCGCTCGCTGCAGACGGCGGAGGATGAAGCCCGCTACCGCGATCTGCGCGGCACCGGTGCGATCTCGGCATCGGCCTACGACCAGATCAAGGCGGCTGCGGACGCCGCCAAAGCCCAGCTCGGCGCGGCCGAGGCCCAAGCCGACGTGGCCCGCAACGCGAGCCGCTATGCCGAGCTCGTGGCGGACGGCGATGGCGTCGTCATGGAAACGCTGGCCGAACCCGGTCAGGTCGTGAGCGCTGGGCAGGCCGTGGTGCGCGTGGCCCGGGCCGGTCCGCGCGAAGCCGTTGTCCAATTGCCGGAAACCCTGCGTCCGGCGGTCGGTTCCGCCGGACAGGCCGCGCTTTTCGGCCAAGAGGGCGTGACGGTGCCGACCACGCTGCGGCAGCTCTCGGAGGCCGCGGATCGGCAGACCCGCACCTTCGAGGCGCGCTACGTGCTCAAGGGCGACCTTGCCAATGCGCCGCTGGGCGCCACGGTCACCATCCGGATTCCGGACGGGCTTTCCCCTGCGCAAGGTGCCTTGCAAGTGCCGATCGGCGCCCTGTTCGATGCTGGCAAGGGGCCGGGCGTGTGGGTCATCGGCGCAGAGCCGGCCAAGGTCAACTGGCGGTCGGTCGTGGTCGGGCGCCTGGATGACGAAGGCGCACGCATCGTCGGCGGCCAACTCAAGCCAGGCGACCGGATCGTCGCGCTCGGCGCCCACCTGTTGCATGAGGGCGAGCAGGTGCGGGTAGCGGGCCAGACTGCTGCTGACGGGGTCCGCCCGTGAGCGAAGGCCGATTCAACCTGTCGGCGCTTGCCGTGCGCGAGCGCTCCATCACCCTGTTTCTGATCTGCCTGATCTCGCTGGCGGGTCTTGTTGCGTTCTTCAAACTGGGCCGGGCGGAAGACCCCGCGTTCACCGTCAAGGTGATGACCATCATTACGGTCTGGCCTGGTGCCACCGCGCAGGAGATGCAGGACCAGGTCGCCGAGAAGATCGAGAAGCGCCTGCAGGAACTGCGCTACTACGACCGCTCCGAAACCTACACCAGGCCCGGTCTCGCCTTCACGACCCTGACGCTGCTCGACAGCACGCCACCTTCGCGGGTGCAGGAGCAGTTCTATCAGGCCCGCAAGAAAGTCGGCGACGAGGCGGGCAACCTTCCGGCCGGTGTGATCGGGCCGATGATCAACGACGAATACGCGGACGTCACTTTTGCGCTATACGCGCTCAAGGCCAAGGGCGAAGCACAGCGCTTGCTGGTGCGCGACGCGGAGACGCTGCGTCAGCGTCTCCTGCATGTGCCGGGCGTGAAGAAGGTCAACATCGCCGGCGAGCAATCCGAACGCATCTATGTCGAGTTCTCGCATGAGCGCCTGGCAACCTTGGGTATCGGCCCGCAGGACGTGTTCGGCGCGCTCAACGGCCAGAATGCCCTGACGCCGGCGGGCTCCGTCGAAACCAAGGGGCCTCAGGTGTTCATTCGCCTGGACGGCTCTTTCGATGAACTGCAGAAGATCCGCGACACGCCGGTCGTGGCACAGGGCCGCACCCTGAAACTGTCAGACATCGCCACCGTCAAGCGTGGCTATGAAGACCCGGCGACCTTCATGATCCGCAACGGCGGCGAGCCGGCCCTGCTGCTGGGCGTGGTCATGCGCGACGGCTGGAACGGCCTGGACCTGGGCAAGGCGCTGGATCACGAGGTCGGTGCCATCAATGCCGAACAGCCGTTGGGCATGAGCCTGGGCAAGGTCACGGACCAGGCCGTCAACATCAGCGCCTCGGTTGACGAGTTCATGGTCAAGTTCTTTGCCGCGCTGCTGGTGGTCATGCTGGTGAGCTTCCTGAGCATGGGCTGGCGCGCAGGCCTCGTGGTTGCCGCAGCCGTGCCGTTGACATTGGCTATCGTCTTCGTGGTGATGGCCGCGACCGGCAAGAACTTCGATCGCATCACGCTCGGGTCGCTGATCCTCGCGCTGGGCCTGCTGGTGGACGACGCCATCATCGCCATCGAGATGATGGTGGTGAAGATGGAGGAGGGCTACAGCCGTGTGTCCGCTTCTGCCTATGCCTGGAGCCACACCGCGGCGCCGATGCTCTCGGGCACGCTGGTCACGGCCGTCGGCTTCATGCCCAATGGCTTCGCGCCATCGACCGCGGGCGAATACACCAGCAACATGTTCTGGATCGTCGGCATTGCGCTGATCGCGTCCTGGGTCGTCGCGGTGGTCTTCACGCCCTACCTGGGCGTCAAGCTGCTGCCCGATTTCAAGAAGGTTGAGGGCGGTCATGCCGCGATCTACGACACGCCGCGCTACAACCGCCTGCGCGGGGTGCTGGGGCGCATCATTGCGCGCAAGTGGCTGGTCGCCGGTGCGGTGGTGGGCCTTTTCGTGGTGGCCATTCTCGGTATGGGACTCGTGAAGAAGCAGTTCTTCCCCATCTCGGACCGGCCCGAGGTTCTGATCGAGGTGCAGATGCCTTATGGCACGTCGATCACGCAGACCAGCGATGCTGTGGCGAAGGTGGAGGCCTGGCTGGCCAAGCAAGAGGAGGCCCGTATCGTCACGGCCTACATCGGGCAGGGCGCGCCGCGTTTCTACTTCGCGATGGGGCCGGAACTGCCCGATCCGTCGTTCGCCAAGATCGTGGTCCGCACGGGCAGCCAGGAAGAGCGCGACGCCTTGAAGCTACGGCTGCGCCAGGCGATCGCCGATGGTCTGACCCCCGAGGCGCGCTCGCGCGTCACCCAACTCGTGTTCGGCCCGTATTCGCCGTTCCCCGTCGCCTACCGGGTCACGGGTCCGGACCCCGACAAGCTGCGCAGCATCGCAGCCGAGGTGCAGCAGGTCATGAATGCCAGTCCGATGATGCGTACGGTCAACTCTGACTGGGGTACGCGCACGCCCACGCTGCACTTCATCTTGCACCAGGACCGTTTGCAGGCCGTGGGGCTGACCTCCAGCGCGGTGGCACAGCAGCTGCAGTTTTTCCTGAGCGGCGTGCCCGTGACGGCGGTGCGCGAGGACATCCGCACGGTGCAGGTCGTGGCTCGTTCGGCCGGCACCACTCGCCTGGATCCGGCGAGGATCGCGGACTTCACGCTGTCCGGCGCGAACGGGCAGCGCATTCCGCTGTCCCAGGTCGGCGAGGTCGACGTACGCATGGAAGAACCAGTCATGCGCCGGCGCGACCGCATGCCGACGATCACCGTGCATGGTGACATCGCCGATGGCCTGCAGCCGCCGGACGTGTCGACGGCCATCACCGCACAACTGCGGCCCCTCATGGACAAGCTGCCGGCCGGCTACCGCATCGATCAGGCCGGCTCCATCGAGGAGTCGGAAAAGGCAACCAAGGCCATGCTGCCGCTGTTCCCGATCATGCTGGCGATCACGCTACTCATCATCATCTTCCAGGTGCGCTCCATCTCGGCGATGGTCATGGTCTTCCTGACGAGTCCGCTGGGCCTGATCGGCGTGGTGCCGACGCTGATTCTTTTCCAGGCGCCATTCGGCATCAATGCGCTGGTCGGCCTTGTTGCGTTGTCGGGCATCCTGATGCGCAACACGCTGATCCTGATCGGGCAGATCCACCACAACCAGCAGGAGGGGCTGGACTCGTTCCAGGCGGTCGTGGAAGCCACCGTGCAGCGTGCGCGACCGGTCATCCTGACCGCGCTGGCTGCGATCCTGGCCTTCATCCCCTTGACCCATTCGGTGTTTTGGGGCGCGCTCGCCTACACGCTGATAGGGGGCACCTTGGCGGGCACGGTTCTGACCCTGGTGTTTCTGCCGGCCATGTATTCCATCTGGTTCAGGATCGGGCCGAGTCACGGCCATCCTGCGCCACATTGACAACGCTCGTCGCCAATTCATTCATACCGAAGGAAAGCATCATGTCGGCTTTATCGGTTGTCCTTGTGACCGGCGCGTCATCGGGCATCGGACGCGTCGCTGCGGAAACCTTTGCCGCAGCGAGGCTGCCGGGTCTTCAGCACTGCGCGCGACCGACGGCCGAGGCCACGGCGCTATTCGACGCCAACGTCTCGGGCATGCTTTGCACCACGCGCGCCGTGCTCCCGTACATGCGCGAGCAGCGTCGCGGGCGAATCGTCAATGTCAGTTCGGTGTTCGGTGTGCTGCCGGCGCCGTGCATGGGAATGTATGCGGCCACCAAGCATGCAGTCGAAGGACTGTCGGAGTCGCTGGATCACGAGGTGCGACAGTTCGGAATTCCCGTGACCCTGTGCAGCCGGCGTTCACCCGGACCAACCTTGACGTCAACGGGCCCCGCGCGAGCGCCCCGATCGCGGACTACGGCCGCGAACGCGACCCGATCGAGCGCTCAATGGCCGAAGGCGGCACTGGGTCCCTGGCGCATGTGTTGCACGCCACTGGGACAGGCGTTCATCCTGACGAAACTGCGTCGCTTCATGCCCTCAGGCCCCGTCGATGCGAGCCTCAGGAAAAAACTCGGTCTCACCTGAAGAGTTCGTCTTGGGATTTTTACAGCAGGGAGAATCCATTGGATAGCCTGGATCTCTTGAGAACCTTCAGCGAAGTCGCAGGCTCCGGCAGCTTCTCCCGCGCCGCGAGTCAGCTGAAGCTGTCCAGAGGAACCGTCAGCAAGTACATCGCGACGCTGGAAAGTCGCTTCGGTGTCCGTTTGCTGAACCGCACCAGCCACGCTGTAAGTCTGACGGACGCCGGCGTATTGCTGCTCGAAAGAAGCAAACCAATGCTGGAACTGGTGGAGGAAACTCAAACGGAACTCCAGAATCGAGCGTTGACTCCCCGCGGACGTCTGCGCATTTCCGCGCCGCATGGCATAGACCAGACGCAGCTTCCAGCGCTGATCAATACCTTCCTGGGCCACTACCCGGAAGTCAGCATCCACCTGGTCCTCACCAACCGGATCGTAGATCTGGCGGAGGAAGGCATTGACATCGCGCTGCGGTTTGCGCCGACGGCCAACGAGAATCTTATTGTTCGAAGATTGATTGCGATGGAGTTGAGCGTTTGTGCAGCGCCGATGTATTGGGCAGCGCACGGCATGCCGGCTCATCCCAATGATCTCGCCAGCCACAACGCGCTTGTCAGCACCCATCTGAACCCTCAACCGAAGTGGCGTTTCGAAGTAGACGGTGCTCCATTGGAAGTTCCGGTGGGCGGACGCCTGGACGCAACGGAGGCGGCGCCGCTGATTCAGGCCGCGCTATTGGGAGCAGGGGTTCTCTACTTGCCCACGGCCATGCTGGCGCCCTACATCGAGAGCGGGCGGCTGGTGCCGGCGTTGTCGAAGTTCGTTCGCAGCGACATGTGGTTGTCGGCTGTTTACTTGCAGAGGCGACACAGTACGGCTGTACAGCGTGCCTTCCTGAACTTTCTTGAGGACCGGATAAAACCTCTCAAGCCTGCCCGCAGTGCTTGAGCGAGAACGTTCGACTTGCGCGACCTACTGCGCGATGAGGGATGAGGTTTCTTCTTTGAAGACGCGGCGTTGCCGCGTGACCGTATTCAGACGGCAATAAAGCACAGGAAAATTTCGTTCTCCGGACGACAACTTTCAGATCGATGAAAGTTTGATCCGAGAAAGTATCAGTCGAAAATTTTCAAGGACCGACATGAAGAAGATTCAAATTGCTCAGGGCGCTATTTTTGCGCTTCTTTTTGCTTCAACTGCCCAAGCAGAGGTTTACGACGGCGTGCTCCAAAGCTCCGGCGTTCGCTCTCGGGCGGACGTCGACGCAGAGGCCGCAACCGTCGCAAAAAAAGAAGACCCTTACCGGGAGTCCGCATCGAGCGGAGTCGTTGCTCCACTCGGGTATTCGAAGTCCCGGGATACCGTCAACGCTGAAGCAGTGAAAGAGGCGCATTCGGCAAATCAGAATCTCACCGGAAAGGCCTACTACAGAGACGCTATTCCCTCCCAGTACCTGAATCAGCCACAGCAGGTTAACGCCGCGAAGTAGAAGCCCCGGACCCGTCGATACCAGAAGTCGATGTGCAGGGCGTTCATCTTGAGTGGTACAGGGTGGGTGGAGTTGATGCCATCGGCAAAGGTCGAGAAAGCAGGTTCTTTTGCTACAGGCCGCGTTCGACCATGTCGGGCAATTGCTGCTCCAGTGCGGAGATTGCTGTGGCATGCATCCCGCGCAATGGCCCATCGGTGAGGAGCAGCGCCAGCCCGTGCACCGCGCTCCAGACGAGGTATTCGGCATCGGTGCGGCGCACTGGCTCGAGCGCTCCAGGTTCCACGAGTCGCTCAATGGCCTTTACCAGCAGCTGAAACGAGTCCGGTCCACCCGCATAGTGAAAGCCGTGCGGAATACGCCAAGCTCGGCCTGAGCACAGCGCAGATACGCCGCAACTGGCACTGATTCGCCTCCCGCACCCGCTTGGGAATTTCGAAGGGGAGCTCGCGACAGACGGTTTCGTTTGCGGAAACCCGGCGTGTCCCGATCGCATGACTGCCGGCGTCGAAGTTGGCGCAAGACTTGAGCTGCAGGTTCTCGCGATGAGGCCCGCAGGCGTCTTGCCCAAACCTTTTCTCTGGAGTTTCAATGAATCTCGCCAAAGCCGTGACGATTGCTTCCATCCCTGTCCTGACCTTGCCGCTCTCTTCTGGCGCTCACGCAGAAGCGTACGACGGTGTTCACGGTGCCCTTTCCACCAGGACACGCGAAGAGGTGAATGTCGAAGCCATGCGCACCGCTGCGGCACCAGACCAGAACGTGGTTCGCGGGTCTCGCGGCCCCGAGACCATAGCGGTTTCGAAGGAGCGCTCCCTCGTCGAAGCCGAGGCCATCCGCGCTGCCTGGGCGCCCGACCAGAATGTAGGCTCTGGTTCCCGTGTGAACAGCAAGGTCATCTCGACGATGCCGCACCCGGCCGACCGGCGCACCAAGGCCGATTGAGTAGAAGGGGCCAATCTGTCGCCTGCTCTGGCTCCGACAGGATTCCTCGGTAGCCAATGACCGCCGTTCCCGACCTTGCCGCATGGCAGCCGAGCTGGTGCACGTCGGGCCCTATTCCTGCTCAATGCCGCGGCGTCCTCAAGAGTCCAGGAATCTCTGTGCATCCAAGGCGGCCATGCAGCCGCTTCCCGCACTGGTGACCGCCTGCCGATAGACGTGGTCCTGAACGTCCCCTGCCGCGAACACACCGGGGACACTGGTCATGGTGGCATACCCATCAAGGCCAGACCGCGTCCTGATGTAGCCATCCGCCATTGACAGCTGCCCTTCGAAAAGAATCGTATTGGGTTGATGCCCTATCGCAATGAAACAGCCATTTACCTCCAGCTCACTGCATGCCCCCACCCGGTCGTGAAGCCGTACACCCTTGACGCCTGCTTCGTCACCCAGCACCTCTTCGACCACGCAGCTCAGCTTCAGCTCGATCTTGCCCTCTTCGATCTTCTTGTGCAGCCGGTCCAGGAGAATCGGCTCGGCCCGGAACTTCTCGCGCCTGTGAATCAAGGTGACCTTCCTCGCGATGTTAGACATGTAGAGGGCCTCTTCCACTGCGCTGTTTCCACCGCCCACAACACAGACATCCTGATCCACGTAGAAGAATCCGTCGCAGGTCGCGCACCCTGAGACACCCCGGCCGCGAAACGCTTCCTCCGAGGGAAGCCCCAAGTACTTGGCCGACGCGCCGGTGGCGATGATCAGGGCATCGCAAGAGTAGGAGTCGCTGTCTCCCTTGAGGACGAATGGTCGACTTTGCAGATTCACATCGCGGACGTGGTCGACCACCACGCGTGTATTGAAGCGCTCCGCGTGTTGCAAAAACCGATCCATCAGCTGCGCCCCCATGACGCCTTGGACATCGGCCGGCCAGTTTTCCACGTCGGTGGTCGTCGTAAGCTGGCCGCCCTGTACATTGCCGGTGATGAGCATGGGGGCAAGATTTGCTCGCGCTGCGTAGATGGCGGCGGTGCAACCGGCAGGGCCTGAACCCAGAATGATCAGTTTGGAATGCTTGAGCATGAGGAAGTCACAAATGAAGGCCTCACTCTAGGGGGCACATCGCAGCAACGCTATTCAATGTGCAGACAGGACCTTCGCTCAAGTCGATGGCGCGTCCGAGACGGGACGGATGCCAACCCACCTCCGATCCTCTAATGCCTCGCGAATCAAGTTGTCCAATAAATCGTAGACGGCGGTAGCGTCGATCCGAGCGGGAGGTGCTCTGAGGTGCACAACACCACGTTTCTCGAAATGTCCAGCGAATTGATCACCGGCGAGCGGTCGGTCCGGCTCTTGAGGTGCTTCTGCAGTGCGGACGCGGGGAGAATCGTGTGGGCGTTGCCGGTTTCTACGGCGTCGACCAAGGTTCGGAGGGAGTCGACTTCCGCAAGCGGCTCGATGTTGATTCCATGCGCGGCCAGCCCGGCTTGCACGATTCGTCTCATGCCCGTCTGGCGGCTCGAAAGAAACAGCGGCAACGTCGCAACCTCGGCGATCGACATCCCTTCATGGCGCGGCCGGATTCCCGACTCGGCGGGAGACACGAGATAGATCATCTCGTTGAACAAAGGCTGCTCCACGATGCCGGGCGATGGCTCGAATTGGTAGGTGACGGTCATGTCGAGCCGTCCCTGCAGGACCATCTCTTTCAACAGGTAGCTCATGCCCTCGGCCAGATGGAGCCTGACCTGCGGCAGCCGCGCCCGCGCCGCCACCAGGAGGTCGATCGCAAGGAGGTCTTGCACGACCACCGGCAAGCCCAGCGAAGCGGGGCCGCCCACCTCGGCGGCCGAGCGTTCCACATCCTGCGCGGCACGCTCCACCTGCCGCAGTATGGCGACCGCGTGCTTGTAGAGTGTCTTGCCGGCCTCTGTCGGAGTCACACCTGTCGAGCGGCGGGTCAACAGCTTTTGATGAAGGCGGGTTTCCAGGCTCGAGATCTGCAAGCTCAGGGCCGACTGAGCAACACTGAGTTCCACCGACGCTCGCGACATGCTGCGTTGCTCGACGATCTTGACGAAATATTTCAGCTGGCGAAGGTCCATATAGCACTCATTGGCTCGGAAGACGCGGCGCGCCATCTTCGGTTTCGATGCCCGAATCTTTCGATTGAATAGCGGGCCTCCTTGGGATCGGGATACTTCCTTTGGTACCCATCACTACTACAAGGCTCCTCCATGAGACAAGCTCCCGTGATTCGCCGACGTACGCTGCTAGGCGCTGCAACTGCAGCCTTGGGATTGTGCGTCCTGCCCGCTTTCTCGCAAAGCGTGAAGCCTTTGCGCCTCGTCGTCCCCTTTCCGCCTGGTGGCGCCGTTGACGTAACTGCCAGGCTGCTGGCCGAGAAGCTGCCAGCAGCGCTGCAAGGCAGGGCTGTGATTGTCGACAACCGTCCAGGTGCGGGCGGCAACATCGCGTCGGCTTTTGTGGCGAAGGCCGAGCCCGATGGCGCTACCCTGCTGCTAACCGCGAACAATCACACAATCAATCTGGCCATGTACCAAAGGCCGGGATATGCCCTCAGCGACTTTGAGCCAATCGCGCAGATCGGCGTCTCGGGGTTCGTCATCGTTGCGCATCCTTCGACCAAGTTCAGGACATTGGCCGACTTGCTGGATGCGGCACGTGCGAAGCCGGGCTCAATCTCGTTTGGCACAGGCGGCAATGGCCATCCAGCGCATCTCGCGGCCGAACTGCTGAAGGATCGTGCCAAGATCTCCATGCAGCACATTCCATACAAGGGCTCTGGGCCGCTCGCGTCTGATCTGGTGGGCGGCCAAGTACCGGTCGGCTTCCTTTCCACCTTGGCGGCTCAACCCTTCGTAGTCAGCGGACAACTCATCGGATTGGCGGTGACTACCAAGGAACGCTGGCCCGATTTGCCGACAGTTCCGACAGTAGAGGAATCTGGCTTGCCGGGCTACGAGTATATTGGCTGGATCGGATTGCTTGGTAGAGTCGGGATGCCGGAAGCCGAGATCGCGGCTCTTGAAAAACAATTGCTCGCGATGAACATGACCGAGGAAGCGCGCGCGAGACTGTACAAGCAAGGCATCATCGCGGCGCCGAAGGGACGAGTGGCATTCAAGGCGGCGATTGCTCATGACGCCGTCGTGAATCGAGATCTCGTCAAAGCTATCGGCTTGCAGCTGGATTGACCCACGGTTCCAAGGCGAATGGCGGCGCTGAACATTCGCCGAGTGGGTTGCTGAACCGACCCGCATCGTCGCGCCATTGTTTGCGGCCATGAACTGAAAGATTCGAGCCATTCGCAAGACGTTGCTCGCAGTCCTCGTCAACTTGAACTGTTGGTCCACACGCTGGAGCCCACGGTAGAGCCTCTGGCGGACGCGGCCGACCGTTTTGCCTCAGCCGAAGTGCTCTTCAATGTGCTTGCGATTTTGTCTGCGCTTACCGCGCAGCCAGGGTGTCGAGTCGTCCTCGCGTCAACCGCACTGCCACCCCAGCGCGTCGCGTGTCTGGCCGCGTGTGGTGTGACGCACCGCTCGCGGCACACCTGCATGAAGTCGCGCGTGTCACATGGCGCTCAGCTCTTTTCGAAATGTGGACGCGCGTGCTCTACGGTCTCGGGTGCCTCCCGTGTCCATACCCGGGCGTTGAGTTCACGGGTGCCTGCATCCGGCGGACAGCGATCTCCAATTGGGATAGCGGATTCAGAAAACGGTATCGGTTTTCCGCGTTATCCCAGTGCCTGTGGTTTGAACTAAGGGTGAAGATGGATCTATCGCAGATCAGACACCCGGAGAGATAGGAAGAGCATGAACATTGTCATCACCGGCGGCGCGGGCTTTTTAGGGGCGCGCCTCGCACGAACATTATTGCGAGCAGGTACCTTCGCCCTTGCCGGGGCCCCCACGTGCCCCATTCGTCAAATTGTGTTGATGGACCAAGTGGCCCCACCCGCTGATCTCACCGCCGATGTGCGCGTCGCTACGGTTGTCGGCGACCTCGTCGAGCAACTTGCCCAACCGGAGGTCCGGGCATGGGGCGAGGCAGATGCCATCTTTCATCTCGCGGCTGCGGTGAGTGGCGAGTGCGAGCAAGATTTTGACCTCGGGATGCGTAGCAACTTCGCGGCCACGCACGCACTCCTCGAGCGCGTACGCGCATCGGAGACAAGGCCCGTGCTGGTTTTCTCGAGTTCACTGGCGGTGTTCGGCCATTCTCCCGAGCAGCCATTGCCGACGATGATTGACGACACGACCACACCGACTCCGCAAACAAGCTACGGTATCCAGAAATACATTGGCGAACAACTCGTGGCCGATTACACGCGCAAGGGTTTCGTACGCGGTCGCAGTGTCCGGGTCATGACGGTGAGCGTACGGCCGGGAAAGCCCAACGGTGCGGCATCCGGGTTCTTCAGCGGCATGATCCGCGAACCGTTGGCGGGCATTTCCGCGGCTTGTCCGGTGCCTGACGAGACGCCCGTGGCAATCGCCTCACCGTCGCGAACCATTGAAGGCATCCTTCAGGCTGCGCTGGCCAGCGACTCCGATTGGGGGCCACGCACTGCGCTGAACCTTCCTTCCCTTGCAACGACGGTTGGGGAAATGGCAGTCGCTCTTGGAAGAATTGCGGGATCCGCAGCAACTGACCTGCTCGACCGCACGCCTGACGCTGCGATTCGGCGCATCGTCAAGACGTGGCCGGGCCGATTCAAGACCACACGCGCAAACGCTTTGGGGCTGAGGGCGGACGAGAGCTTCGATGCTGTCATCCGCGACTACATCCTGGAGAATCCGGACGCAGTGAAGCTTCAAGTCTCGACATAGCCGAAACGGCCCCGTGGGCGGCGACGCCGCTTCAGTCGGGCGGCGGTGCGATTGCCTTCACACCTCGCCATTCGTTGCTTCGAATGTGCTGAAGTATCACGTGCTCCATCATCGACAGTACGCGTTCCGTCGACTTTGTGCGTGGTAGCGCGGGTTGTGCGCAAAGCAATGCTGTCCGCCGCACCGAGGGATTGACAATCTCGACTGCTGTAAGTAGTCCTTGCTCGACCTCCGCGCTGATCGCTCCCCATCCCAAGACGGTCGGCGCGATGCCGGCAGCGGCGGCCTGCTTCTGCAGCGCGATTGAATTCAGCTCAGCACAGGGCGGGCAGAGAGATAGCCCCAACTTTGCGAGTGAACGTTCCAGATACGTGCGCACGCCCTTTCCCGCAGTCGCCGTGAGCAGCGGGATGTCCGCGAGCTCGGCCAGGTCGATTGATTCGCGCCCGGCAATTTTTGAACCTCGATGAACCACGAGGAAAAGGCACTCCTCAAAAAGAGGCGTGGTGGCCAATCCTTCCATGCTGGTGTCGTCGAAGATGATGCCGGCGTTGAGTCTGCCCGTGTGCATCCAGCTGAAAACAGTGTCTGCAGTTTCCTCATGAACTTGCAGCCTTATCCGCGGGTAGCGCGCGCGCACGGCAGAAACGATCGGAAGCGCGAGGCTCGTCGTGAGGCTGAGCGGCATCCCGATGGAGACAACACCCGTCAACTCGAAAGACGACTCCTTGACCCGCGCTTTGGTGTCATCGGCACATTGCAGGAGCTCCTGCGCATGGCGGTAAAGGCGTGAGCCTTCTTCTGTCGGCTTGACTCCTCGACCCGTGCGATCCAGCAGAGCCACGGCCAGCTCTTCTTCCAGCGACGCAATGTGATTGCTAAGCGCTGACTGGGCGACGCCCACGACGATCGCTGCCTTGGAAAGGCTTCCCATCTCCACGATCCGCACAAAGTAGCGCAGTTGCTTCAGCTCCAAGACGCTCTCCTCAACACTTGAACAGCTGCGCTGCAGGCCGGTGGCCCAGAAGCGCCGGGCGCTTTGAGACTCAACCGCCTGCGCACCGAGGGCAAGGCGCTGGCCTCATCCAAATTTTAGGACACCAAGCACGAGGGTGCCGTATAGCGAGGAGCACTCATGGCGGTGGTCGACGGATCTACATCTATTCGGCAGGAGGAGTATCTGGGATGGGGATAGCGACATATGAAAACAGTATCGGTTTGCCGCGTTAACCCGATGCCGTCGAGGCTGGCTCAAAACTATCGTGGCTGCCAGTTCTTGAATCGGTAGAAGCTCTTGTACAACTCCACGCAATACCACGAATTTCCTGACTTCCAACTCGCCTCGGGCCGGACACTGCCAGCGAGAATTGCGTACGTCACGCTTGGCGAGTTGAACGACCAGCGTGACAATGTTGTGCTGGTCGCGCACGGCTTTACCAGCAGCCATCGCTTCATCCTGCCGGACTCTGTCGCAGCCGAAGGATCTTGGGCTGAATTGATCGGCCCGGGAAAGGCCATCGACACGAATCGGTACTTCGTGGTCTCCTCGAACGCACTGGGATCCAGCTACGGCACCACCGGCGCCGCCGACATCGATGTCGCGACGGGCGGGCGCTTCGGATGCGACTTCCCGGAGATCGGGTTCTCGGACATTGCCGCGCTTCAGCACGCATTGTTGCAATCGATGGGTGTCACCCGGCTGCGGGCTGTTGTGGGTGTATCGATGGGCGGCTTTCAGGCCTGGCAGTGGGCAGTGCAATACCCGGATGTCGTCGAGCGGGTGGGGGTGATCTTGTCTGCGTTCTGTACCGCCCGGGGCGCGGCGGCGCTCGAGGCCACGCTGGCGACCGACGGTGCGTGGAACGGCGGCCACCCCGCGGCAGGGGCGATGGCGCCGCTGCTGGCGCGAATCCGTGCGGACACGCTGCGACGCTACGGTATGGGCGCCTGGCTCGAGAAGAACGGGATGACCGACAGCGAGATCGACGCGCAGTTGCAAGCGCAGGCCCGCGCATGGGCCTGCGAGTTCGATCCGTGCGCATTGCTTGTGCTCAGGCGGGCGATGGACGCATTTGACGTGCGTCCTTGCCTCAACCGCATTCAGGCTTCCGTGCTACTGGTTCTGAGCACCACCGATGTGCTCTTTCCCGCCAGTTCCGGGCCCGAGATGGTGGCGCAGTTGCAGGCAAGCAATGTCCGGGCGAAGTTCCATGTCCTGGACAGCGCTTACGGCCACCTCGCCAGCGGTCTCGACTGGCAGAAGTGGCGCGGTGTGCTCAAAGACTTCATTGACGGCTCAGAGTCCCGGGCCGATCTGCAGTAACGATCTTTTCAAGAGAAAGCCCATCATGAATCCTTTTTTGCGTTCGATCGTCGTCGCCGTCCTCGCGTGCGCCTCCCTCGCGGCGTCAGCCGAGAAGTATCCCTCGCGACCGGTGACCCTGATCAGTCCCATTGCCGCAGGTGCCGGGGTCGACGTCGCCGCCCGAGCCTGGATGAATTGCGTTTCGGATCCGAAGCGCGCCGGTGAGCAGTTTGTATTGCTGAACAAGCCTGGTGGAAACGGGGTAGTCGCCGCCAACGTCTTCCGACACGCTCCTGCCGACGGCTACACCATCATGCTCGCCGGGATGTCTCAGACGACCATCACCCCATACACGTACAAGAAAATGCCGTACGACCCTGAACAGGAGTTCGAAGGTGCCGCCATGTTCGGGGTCACCGATCTCGTACTGGTGGCAACTCCGGAATCGGGGATCAAGAGCGTGGCAGATCTGAGGGCCTACGCACAATCCCGCAGCAACATCGACTTCATCATTCCCGCGCGAGCCTCGCCCGCGCATCTGCTGAGCGAGGCCCTTGCAGCCAAGTTGGGCATCAAGTCCACCATGGTGCCGGTGGTCGGCGAGGCTGCGGGCATTGCGTATTTGCTCGGACAACAGGCTCCCGTGATGATCCTCTTGACGGGGTCGGCCGCCTCTTATGTCGAGTCGGGCAAACTCGTCCCGATCATGTCGTTCTCCGAGGCGAGGCTGGCGAAGTTTCCCAATACTCCGTCTGCTGTTGAGGCATTGGCCGACCCCTCGTTTGTCAAGAGCGCCTGGATTGGAATCACGACCAAGGCTGGCTCCCCTCCAGAAATACATAGTGCATTGGCCAAGTGGACGGAGGAATGCCTGAAGACACCGGAATTCCGCACCAACTTGGAGAAAGCGTATTTCACGCCGAAGTACAGCTCGCCTACGGAGTACACAAAGACGGTTCGAAGCGACATCGAATTCTGGAAGAGTTGGATTCTGCGGGCTGGTGTCAGTCTCGACTGAGAGGACGGTTTGCCTGCAGCTGGCAGTCGTCGATGCCTGCTCGATGATTCGGAACCTGACGTTGACGATCCGCGAGTCACAGGCGTGCCACTGCGGCGATCCAGGGTCAAGCGCGGCCATGGGTGTTCTATGGCTCAAGCAGAACAGCGACCAATTGGGCACCATCTCTTTGCTGCCAACAGCCACCCGGTGCCTTGAACGCACTCATCGCTCTGCGCGCCGATTCCGTTATTGCTTGCACTTTTGCATCCGCGACGGGGGCCGCCTGAGGAGGGTCAAGCGCCCTGGGCTGAGATGTTGCCGCTCGCGGTTTACCTGACATCTGTCGTGAGAAGTTTCACATGATCACGCTCTACCATTGCATGAGTGCCCGCTCGTTCCGTCCGCTCTGGATGTTGGAAGAATTGGGCTTGCCATACGAGTTGAAAATGTTGCCGTTCCCGCCGCGCGTGATGGCGCGGTCGTACTTGAAGATGAATCCCTTGGGAACAGTTCCCCTTCTGGTCGATGGCACTACGCGGATGACAGAATCGGCAGCCATCTGCCAGTACCTTTGTGCGTCGAGCGCGCCGAATACCCTGCAGGTACTTTCAGACGCGCACGACTTTGGCGCTTTTTTGAACTTTCTTCACTTCGGTGAAGCAACGCTCACGTTTCCCCAGACTTTGGTTCTGCGTTACGCGCGGTTCGAACCAGAGCATCGGCGCCAGCCGGGTGTGGCGGACGACTATGCAAAGTGGTTCCTCGCGAGACTGCGAATTCTCGAGTCCCACCTGTCGTCGCATGAATTTCTCTGCGCAGACCGATTTACCGCTGCTGATGTGTCGGTCGGGTATGCGTTGATGCTGGGCGATTACCTCGACCTTTCCGAGAGCTTCACATCATCGGTGACTGCCTATTGGAAGCGACTCCAGCAGCGCACTGCTTACCAGCATGCAATGGTCGTACAAGAGGAGGCTGCCGCTTCGCAAGGAATTTCTACAGTTCCCTCGCCCCTCTTGGCAACTGAGGCCGCGCAAGCCATCGCCCAGGGCCACGCTCGATGATTTCAACAAGGCTGGTTCCTGAGCTGGGTGATGGACTTGCCCCGTTTCAACGGACGGTTATTCGCTTGATTCTCAAGCCTGATTTGTCAGCCCCGCAGGGTTGTGCACGGCGTCGGTCGGCGCTTGCGACGAACCGAGCGACGCGGTGTGCTCGATCAGGCCGGTCCCTCGGCAGGGATCACTGGCGCCGATGTTGGGGGTGTCGGCGATGAAGGCAGCGACAGCGCAACAAACGCTGGCACTGATTCTTGCAACAACGTTCCGATAGTCTTGGAAGCGCCCGCGCCGCAACTTTGCACCAGGCTGCGCGCACGCGGCCACAACTTTTGCCTTGAATTCAGCGCTGTGCCTGCGCCGCGAATTGGGGTTCACGTCCATAAACGTCCAGTTAGAAGTTAACTGGACAGCATCGCTTGGCCACCGGTTCCACCCAAGGTGAGGCGGCTGGCTGCTTACCATGGAAATTCGCGCCGGCACCAAACGGCTGTTGGCAAACGTGCTGAGGGTTTTCGGCGCCGCGCAGCCGTGTTACGGGCATCTGGTATGCCAGCGCACGGCATACACGCATCAAGCTGACGGTGCACGACGGCCCCGCTCAAGGCCGTGAAGGTGGAGCGTTCGCTGACTGTGATGTGCCGGTTTGCCCGAACTACGCAGACACGGTCATCATCCAGGAGCTCTGATCCTGCGTCCGCTTGCTCGAGCCTCACCTGGGCCGCTCTCATTACCCACGGTCGGCAATGAGAATGGCAGCAGTCTATTGTGATTATTCCCAAAGCCCTCTGGGCAGGGGAAGCCCGTCGAGAACGTCACTCGTCAGGCGCCTGCCCAGAGCAATGCCGTCCGACTCCGCCCACGAAATAATCTGACGGGTGTGTTGCGCCGAATGCCAAACCGACCGCTCGAGGAATACGTGGATCGGATGAACGCCGTAAAACATCTTCAGTTCTCGGGTGCAACTGCGATCGTCAAGTTCGCGCCACCAGTCAGCCAGTTCCTTCTTCTGCCTTTCGGCGTACGCAAGAATTGCCGGGAGGTCGGTACCAGGTGGCGCGCTTTCCGTCGTCACCACCGACCAGTCCTCAATGCCGTTAACCACAGTCTGCAAGAAAGCATCCGGTACCTGAAAGATGTGGTTCGCGATGTCCCGGATGGAGCGTGGCCGGGCGGCCGGCCTCTCGTCCAAGCGTGACTCGGGCACACGAGCGATGGTGTCCGTTGCAATGTCCAGGATCGACATCCACCGGTCGACGAGTTCCGCAGGCGGCAAGCGTTCCGCCCTGTGTCCCACGCCGACAAACTTTGCGACGTCGTCAAGCGACTGGGCAAACACATAATCTTTGCCGCGCACGACGACGGGGATTGTTCGAACACCCAATGTCGCGAGAAACTTCATTGCTGCGGGATCTGCGGCCACATTCACCGAGGTGTAGCTGACTTCCTTGTCCGCAAGGAACTCCTTGACCCTGACGCAGCTAGAGCATCCAGGGGCCCAGAAAACCTTGACTTCTTCCATGATCGACTCCGTTCGTTTGTGAATGGCAAACTTTAGAACGGCAGTGACGCAGTCGCTATTCAACTTCGATAAGGCCGCTTCAGTTAAGACGATCCCATCGCAGTGCGATAGGCAACGACCGCGAGCGAGCCGGTGCCGTAAACAGTGAACCACCGATCCGAAAGCGTGAGCTCACCAACGGCGGAAGATCAGCAGCGCCTCATGGTTGAAGACCGCCAGCGGCGCAACCGACAGTTCCACCCGGTGATCGGGGGTAGACGGCATCATCAGCATGCCAATCTACAAAGCGGGCATGGTGAAGAGTGCTTCGATCTCCTGGGTCGCCGCGGCGACGGCCGCCTGCAGGCTCTTCAAGTGGCTGGGCGATGAGTACCGCGTGCAGGTGCCTGACAGCGAGAGTGCTCCCAACAACCTGTTGCGCGTGTCGAAGACGGGCGATGCAACGGCTGCGAGTTCCGGATCTCGCTCGCCCAGGCTTGTCTGCAACACGTCCGGGGAACCAGTGGGCCTGCCAGTTTCGAACTGGCGCATGACCCGACCACTGGCGCCTCGTTCCGTCGACAGGGTGTCGCCGACCTTCAGAACGTGGCTGACGGCCTGATTGCCGAAGGCGACTGCAACGCACAAACGCAGGTCGCCGTGAGGCACGAAAAAACTCGCGGTCTCTCCGGTGTTTGCCGCCAGGCGATTCAGGGTCGGCTGGACCACGGCCGCGATGCCTTGTGTCGCGTTGCCAGTGCGCTCGAGCACCGCGATGGCCGGTCCCAGCCGATAGCGCTCCTCGCCATCCTTCAACACGAATGAGTACTGCGCCAGCGAGCGCAGCAGGCGGGATGCGGTGGCCTTGTCCAGACCCGTAGCACGGGCCACCTCGCTGAGCTTCTGGCCCTTGTCATAGCGCAATGCCATCAACAGGCGAAGCCCTCGCTCCAGCGCATTGACGCGGAGCGCGGATGTCCCTGCCGGGGAGTCTTCTTTTGACATACAGCCCTTTCAACGTTAAAGTTGTTTCACTAAGCGATCATATAGGATCATCAGATGAAACACAATACCGAGAACGACAACGCCCGACTGCCGCTGGCCGGGCTGAAAGTCCTGGACTTCGGCCACACAGTCATGGCTCCCACATGCGGCCTGATCCTGGCGGATCTTGGCGCGGAGGTCGTGCGCATCGAGCGTGTGGAAGGCGATCCGACGCGCAGTCTCAAGGGCTTCGGGTCGGGCTTCTTCGGCTATCTCAACCGCAACAAGGAAAGCGTTGCGATCGATCTCAAGAATCCGCTCTCGCGGCCCGCGCTCGAGCGCGCCTTGCGGTGGGCGGACGTCGTCATCGAGAACTTCGGACCCGAAGTGATGGAACGCCTGGGCTACGGGTATGCGCAAGCGAGCGCCATCAATCCGCGGCTTGTCTACTGTTCTCTCAAGGGCTTTCTTCCGGGCCCGTACCAGGCAAGGCCTGCGCTGGACGAAGTTGTGCAGATGATGGGCGGGCTGGCCTACATGACGGGCCCGGCCGGCCAGCCGATCCGCGCGGGAGCCTCCATCGTGGACATGACCGGAGGCATGTTCGGGGTCATCGGTATCACTGCGGCCTTGCGTGCCCGCGAAACAACCGGCCGGGGAGCGTTCATCACGAGCGCTCTGTATGAGACCACCGCGTTTCTGGTGGGGCAGCACATGGCCATGGCGCAGTTCGGCGACACGCCGGTCGTACCCATGCCGGCGAGGACGCAGGCCTGGTGCCTCTACGACCTCTGCCAATGCGGCGACGGCCAGATGTTCATCGGCATCACCAGTGACGCGCAGTGGAAGCGGTTCTGCATCGCATTCGGGCTCGAGGAGCTTCTGGACGATCCACGCCTGGCGGACAACACGAGCAGGACCCGCGAGCGGCCCTGGCTCCTTCCTCGCCTTAACGAAACGTTCGTAAAGCTCTCGATGGCAACCCTGGAGGCCCTTTGCAAGAAAGCCGAGATTCCTTTCGGACCGGTCCGAACTCCCTTGGACCTGCTTGACGATGAGCATCTGCGCGCCAATGGTTCTCTTCTGGAGGTGACGGTCGGCGACCGGAGCGCCAGCTTACCGGCGATGCCCTTCCGCATTGATGGCCACTCCCCGGCGGTTCGGCTGCAGCCGCAAGACGTGGGTGCGCAGACGGCCAAATACCTTCGCGCCTGGGGCCTCACCGAGGCGGAGGCGAATGACTTGTTCAGCCGGAACGCCGTTGCCGGAGCTCGTTAGCAGACAAGGTCGATCCAGTTCCCCCCACAGCAAAAAAGGAGACAACACCATGAGCCCACTGAACCGCCGCAGTTTTCTTGCAACTTCCGCGCTCCTGTGCATTCCACAGCTTGGTTTCGCAACCGAGACCTACCCGAGCAAACCCATCCGCTTGACCACGCCAAACTCTGCCGGCTCCGGAGCGGATGGAATGGCGCGGCGACTTGGGGACCACTTGGGCAGGGCGCTGAAACAACCCGTGTTCGTCGAGAACCTTCCTGGAGCCGGAGGTTTGATGGGCAGCGAAAACTTGCTGCGCTCGGCGCCCGATGGCAGCACCATCGGCCTGATCAGCTCCAACTACGTCGTGTTTCCTCATCTGTACAGGAAGTTCGCTTTCGACGCTGTGAAGGACATGACGCCCGTCGCGGGTGTTGCCTCCACGCCCATGGTGCTGGTCGCGCGAGCGGACCTCCCGGCGAGCAACGTGAGCGAACTCAAGGCTTTGGCCTTGAAGAGTCCGGGCAAGCTGACATTGGGATCTTCGGGCAACGGCACGATCCTGCATTTGATGGGCATGTACATGCAGGAAAAGGGGCAGTTCACACTCACCCACGTGCCGTACAAGGGCGTGGCCCCCGTCATCCCCGACCTGGTCAGCGGCACCATTGACGTCGCGTTCTTCTCTTATGCCAGTGTCGAGGGACTCGTGAAGCAGGGCCGGCTCAAGCTTCTCGGGGTCTCGAGCGCGAAGCGCTCGCCCGCCATGCCCGAGGTGAAGACCCTTGACGAGGTCTTTCCGGGCTGCATTCTTGAAGCCTGGTATGCCGTCATCGGCCCCAAGGGCATGCCACCGGAGATCACTCAGAAGCTCAATGAGAGCATTACCGCCATCGTGCAGTCCGACTCCTTCAAGGGCCAGATCGCAGGGGAAGGAGCGGTGCCGATGCCAATGGCGCCCGACGTGCTGCTGGCGTTCATGAAGAGCGAATACACCAAGCATGGCGCGCTGGTGTCGCGCTCCGGTGCGATCATCCAGTGAGAGGCGCCGCCATGACCGCCGGCACCCTCTTCGAGAAGCTGTGGGATCAGCATCGCATCGCCGACCTGCCCGGCGGCGAAACCTTGATCCACATCGATCGCCATCTGCTTTACGAGATCACGAGCCCTCAAGCCTTTGACGGCTTGCAGCAGGCGGGCCGGCGTGTGGGGAACCCGGAACTGACTTTCGGGACTACAGACCACCTTGTTTCGACGCGGCGCAATCGCGGCGACGAGACTGTGGAAGGAGGGGCGTTGCTGATTCGCGCGTTTCGCTCCAGTACGCGCGCCCACGGGATCCGGCACTTCGATGTGCAAGATGCCCAACAAGGGATCGCCCATGTCATCGCGCCGGAACTCGGCATCGTCTTGCCGGGCATGACGGTGGTGTGCGGTGACAGCCACACGGGCACCGTCGGCGCGCTGGGTGCCTGGGCCTGGGGCATCGGTACATCCGCCGTGGAGCAGGTACTCGCGACCCAGACTCTGGCTGTGCGCAAGCCGAAGACGATGCGTATCGTGGTCGATGGCGAGTTGGGTACCGGCGTGACCCCAAAAGACCTCATCCTTTACCTGATCGGAGAAATCGGCACGGCAGGCGCGACCGGCTATGCCCTTGAACTTGCGGGGCGAGCGATCTCCGCCATGCAAATGGAGGGACGCTTCACCCTGTGCAACATGGGCGTGGAAGCTGGCGCTCGCACGACATTCATCGCGCCCGACGACATTGCGTTCAACTACATCCGGGGACGCGAGTACGCCCCCCAGGGCGAAGCTTTCGATCGTGCGGTATCGGCCTGGCGAATGTTGAGCACCGATGACGACGCGGTGTTCGACAGGGAAATTCGACTCGATGCGGGCGCTGCCGCTCCTCAGATCACTTGGGGCACCAGCCCGGAGCAGGTCATGGCCATCGATGCGATCGTGCCCGATCCTTCACGGTTCGCGCAGGTCGAGCAACGCAGCGCCGCCGAGCGCGCACTCTCCTACATGGGGCTGCAGGCAGGCGCATCCCTGCTCGGACTGAAAGTCGACGCCGTTTTCATCGGCTCTTGCACGAACAGCCGGCTGTCGGACCTGGTGGCAGCGGCTGAAATCGTACGTGGGCACAAGGTGGCCGATCATGTGAGGGCATTGGTGGTGCCGGGCTCCATGACGGTCAAGCGCCAAGCAGAGGCGCACGGCCTGCACCGCGTCTTTTTGGACGCCGGTTTCGAGTGGCGAGAGCCGGGATGCTCGATGTGTGCCGCAGTCAACGATGACTTCGTTCCACCTGGTGCACGTTGCGTCTCCACCTCGAACCGCAACTTCGAAGGGCGCCAGGGGCCGCGCGCGCGCACCCACCTGGGAAGCCCTGCCACGGCGGCTGCTGCAGCGATCGCCGGCGTGATCACCGACGCTCGACGCACGGGAGGCCGGTCATGAATCCATTTACCCAATGGCAAGGCATCGCCGCGCCGATGCCCAAGGCCAACGTGGACACCGACGCGATCATCGCGGTTCAGCATGTCTACACGCTGAAGAAATCGGGCTTGGGCGACTACCTGTTTCATCGGTGGCGGTTTGCGCCGGACGGATCGGAGATACAAGACTTCGTGCTGAATCGCGCACCGTTCCGAAGGGCGTCGATTCTTGTCGCCCGATCGAATTTCGGGTGCGGAAGCTCGCGCGAACATGCGGTCTGGGCGCTGGCCGACTTCGGCATCCGCTGCATCGTCGCGCCGAGCTTCGCCTCGATCTTTCATGAGAACTGCATTCGAAATGGCGTCCTTCCCGTGAGATTGGACGAGGAGGTCGTCGACCGTCTTCTGAACATGCTCGAGCGCGATGAAAACAAGGAAGTGGCAGTGGATCTCCAGGCATCCAGGATCATCCTGCCCGACGGATCCGTGAATGCTTTCGTGCTTGACGAGGCTCAACGCGAGATCCTGCTCAAGGGGCTGGATTCCATCACCGTCGCGGAGCGGCACAAGGACGACATCGCGGCCTTCCAGCAGAGGGACCGTCAGGTGCGTCCGTGGATCTGGCGCTCGAACAGCTGACTCGTCGAAAGAAACCATGCATATCACCATCACTGAAGTCGGACCGCGTGACGGCCTGCAAAGCGAGAAGACCTTCATTCCTACCGCCAGGAAAGTGCAGATCATCGATGCGATCTTCGCATCGGGCATACGCTCTGTTGAGGCGACCTCGTTCGTCTCCCCTTCCGCGGTTCCGCAGATGTCGGATGCCGCGGAAGTGTTGAGGCAGATCCAGAGGCCGGAGCGTTCCGTGGTGAGCGTGCTCGCACCCAACGTCAGGGGCGCACACGGCGCCATCCGCGCTGGCGCCGACGAACTGGTCGCGTTCGTATCAGCCAGCGAGACGCACAATAGAAAGAACCTCAACCGCAGCGTTGCCGAGTCCCTTGCCAACATCGAAGAGGTCGCCGAACTGGCAACTCAGGAAGGCGTCAAGTTGCGCGCTGCCATAGCCACTGCTTTCGGCTGCCCATTTGAAGGGAACATCACTGTCGATTCTGTCGTTCGCGTCGCCCGGGCGTTCGTTCGTGCGGGGGTAAGGCATCTGACCTTGGCAGACACGACGGGAATGGCCACGCCCAGCATCGTGCGGGCCGTATGCGAAAGCGTGCGTGACGCGGTTCCTGACGTGAGAATCTCCCTCCACTTCCACAACACGCGGGGCCTCGGCCTGCTGAATGTCGCCGCCGGCATTGAACTGCAGATTCAAGAATACGAATCGTCGATCGCAGGCGTCGGCGGGTGCCCGTTTGCACCGGGCGCCACAGGGAATGTTTGCACGGAAGACCTTGTGCATTACCTGCACGAGGAAGGCCACAGCACGGGTATCGACCTCGATTCGCTCGTGCACGCGGCATGGTTGATGGAGGAAGTGCTGGGTCGTGCCTTGCCAGGCCAGGTGATGCGCGCGGGCAAGAGGCTGCGGCGTCATGACGCCCGTCAATCACCCGATGCCAAAGCTCGGTGATCCGATGCACGGTTTTCCCCTTTCATCATGGTCGCCAAAGCAGGGCAGCGAAATGAATATCAACGGCAAGGTTTTTATCGTGACCGGTGGCGCTTCGGGCCTCGGCGAAGGCACGGCGCGGATGCTGGCGGCCAACGGCGGCAAGGTGGTCATCGCCGACATGCAGGCTGACAAGGGCGAAGCCGTTGCCAAGGACATCGGCGGCGTGTTCGTCAAGTGCGACGTGAGCCAGGAAGCCGACGGCCAGGCCGTGGTGGCCGCCGCCCTCAAGCTGGGCAAGCTGGTCGCCTGGTCAACTGCGCCGGCATTGCCCCGGCCGAGAAGACCGTGGGTAAGAACGGGCCGCACGCGCTGGCCGTGTTCAGCAAGACCGTCACGGTCAACCTGATCGGCAGCTTCAACATGATCCGCCTGGCGGCCGACGCCATGGGCAAGAACGAGCCCGAAGCCACGGGCGAGCGCGGCGTGCTGATTTCGACCGCCTCGGTCGCGGCCTACGACGGCCAGATCGGTCAGGCCGCCTATGCCGCCTCGAAGGGCGGCGTGGTCGGCATGACGCTGCCG
>NZ_MOWM01000014.1 GCF_016082275.1 Variovorax sp. E3 | reverse complement strand
CGCGCGCTCGGCCAGCGGCTTGGCGCGCGGCGCGAAGTCGGCCTACCAGGCGGGCGCTGCGGCATCCGGCGTTGGTGGCGTGCGCGCGGCCGGCGCCGGTCTCGCCCATCTCGCGAAAACCGGCGCCGGTAGTGTCGGCCAGCGCGTGGCGTCCGGTGCAAAGGCGGTCAAGGACCGCGTTGCGAACTTCGTGGCTGATGCCGCGGCGCCTGCGACGACGGGGAATGCGACATCTGTCGGTGCAAATGAGACCGGCGGACTAAGCCCGGAACCAACATGGGCCCGGCAGATGCGCCGCAAGCAGCAGCTGAGCCACGCGGCCTCGACGACCGCGCACGTCCTGCGCTCGGGCGATCACGGCGGCAGCGGCACGGGCCCGAGCCTGCGCGACGAATCCAACGCCTGATTCAGTTTCTTTTCAAGGAGAACCATCCATGCGATTCAAGCGACCCCAAGTGCGGTACTCGGACACGCCCGTGCCCGTCACCCCGTACCAGGCCGCGGCGCAGGTCTGGGACCAGCGCATCGGCAGTGCGCGCGTACAGGCGAAGAACTGGCGCCTGATGGCTTTCGGCTGTCTCTCGCTGGCCCTGCTGATGGCCGGTGGCCTGGTTTGGCGCTCGGCGCAGTCCATCGTGACGCCCTACGTCGTGGAGGTCGACAGCGCGGGGCAGGTGCGTGCGGTCGGCGAGGCCGCTGCGCCGTACAAGCCCAGCGACGCGCAGATCGCACACCACTTGGCGCGCTTCATCACTGACGTGCGCTCGCTGTCGATCGATCCGATCGTGGTGCGACAGAACTGGCTCGAGGCCTACGAGTACACGACGGACCGCGGCGCCGCGACCCTGAACGACTACGCGCGCACCAATGACCCGTTCTCGCGCATCGGGGAGAGCTCGGTAGCTGTGCAGATCAACAGCGTGGTGCGCGCGAGCGATTCGTCGTTCCAGCTGCGCTGGACGGAGCGGCGCTACGTCAATGGCGAGGCAGCCGGACTGGAGCGCTGGACCGCGGTGCTCGCGATCGTGCTGCAGGCGCCGCGCACCGAGGAGCGGCTGCGCAGGAACCCGCTGGGCATCTATGTCAACGGGCTGTCGTGGAGCCGCGAACTCGATGCGGCGGACGCAGTGAAAGGAACCAAGCCATGAAGACAGATTTCCGTAAGTGCGTATTTGCGCCGATCCTGATTGTGGCGGCCCTTGCCGGCTGTGCCACACAGGGCAAGCCGCCGCCGGCGATCTCGCTGGACCAGCCGGTGGCCGTCGCCGCGCAGCCGGTGCCGGAGCCGGCCCCGCCCGTCGAAGTGGTGGAGGTGCCGAAGCCCTTGCCGCTGCCCGGGCAGTTGAAGCCGCTGCTGAACGAATCGCAAGCGAAACCGGCGCCGGAACCTCCGACGAGAAAGTCCGTGTCTCTCGAGCCAACGAAGAGGCCCGCATCGCGCCGACCCGCGAGGGCTACGTCAACGCGATCCAGGTCTGGCCGTATACGGACGGCGCGCTGTATCAGGTCTACACGAGCCCGGGCCGTGTGACCCTCGTCGCGTTGCAGGAGGGCGAGGAACTGGTGGCGGTCTCGGCCGGCGACACGGTGCGCTGGATCGTGGGCGACACGGTCAGCGGCAGCGGAGCGAGCCAGCGGGTCCACGTGCTCGTGAAGCCCACGCGCGTGGGCCTGAAGACGAACCTGGTCATCACGACGAACCGTCGTACCTATCTGCTGGAGCTGTCCTCGACACCGCAGGCCTGGATGGCGTCGGTGTCCTGGGACTATCCGAAGGAGCGGATGCTGGCGCTACAGAAGCAGGCGCGGGAGGCGCAGGCCGCAGCGCCGGTGAATGCGGGTCTGTCGGTGGAGCAGATCCGGTTCCGCTATTCGATCAGCGGCGATGCGCCCTCCTGGAAACCGGTGCGCGCCTTCGACGACGGGCAGCGGGTCTACATCCAGTTCCCGGGCGGCATCGCGCAAGGCGAGCTGCCTCCACTGTTCGTGATCGGGCCGCAGGGCGACGGGCAACTCGTGAACTATCGCTTCCGCTCGCCGTACTACGTGGTGGACCGGCTGTTCGGTGCGGCGGAGCTGCGGCTGGGTGGCTTCAAGGGCGGCAAGGCCGAGGTGGTGCGCATCGAGCGTACGGATGACAGCGTGCGAGGCACACGGAGTGATGGGCCATGAGTGTGGAAGACAATTTGCGGCCCCAATCCTCCCAGGTCCCGCCCAAGGTCGCGCCGGAAACGGTGGCCCTGCGCGCGCATCCCCGTTCGGTCGTGCGGCTCAATCGCCGCATGCTAGCGGTTGGCGCCGGCACCCTTGCCGCGGCCGTGCTGGGCGGCACGATGTGGTCGCTGCAGCCGCAGAAGCGCGACCGCAACCCGGCCGCCGAGTTGTATAACGTGGACCGGGTGGCGCGGGCGGATGGGCTGGACCAGTTGCCGAAGGACTATGCCGGGGTGCCGCTCGCGTCGAAGCCGGCGCCACCGGTGCTGGGGCCGCCGCTGCCCGGAGACCTCGGCTCGGCCATGGCGAAGGCACAGCAGCCGATGGAGATGCGTGCGGCCGGCAATGGTTTTGACCCAGCCCAAGCCGAACGGTTGGCGGCTGAGGAGGCCGCGCGGTCCCCGGTGTTCTTCCGGCGCGGTGGCGACGGCGCGATCGCGAAGCGGGAGACCGTGAACGAGAGGGCGATGTCCACACCTGCCGGTGATCCGTCCGGGTTGACAGTGGGACAGCAGGCGTTCAATGCTTTGGGCACGATGAACCCAGCCATGGCTTCGCCGGCTGATCCTGTGACGGCGCAGAACCGCCAGGAAGCGTTTCTTGCGAACACCGGTGACACGGCCACGCGCAATCCGGGCAGCCTGCAACTGCCGGATTCTCCTTACCAGGTGATGGCTGGGACTATCCTCCCGGCGGCGCTGGTGACGGGTATCAACTCCGACCTCCCGGGGCAGGTGATTGCCACCCTGACCGAGGCGGTCTACGACACAGCCACCGGGCGCCATCTGTTGATTCCGCAGGGGTCGCGGCTGATCGGGCGCTACGACAGCCAGGTGGCCTTTGGTCAGAGACGTGTGCTGCTGGTGTGGACGCGGCTGATCCTGCCGGACACGTCGTCGGTGGCGCTGGACCGGTTGCCAGGGATCGATCCGGCAGGCTACGCCGGGCTGGAGGATGGCGTCGATTGGCACTGGGAGCGGATCGTCGCTGGCGCGGCGCTGTCGACGCTCCTTGGCGTGGGGGCTGAACTGGCGGCGCCGCGGAGCCGGACGGATCAGGACGGCGACCGCCTCGTGATCGCGGTGCGCGAGGGGGCGCAGGATACGGTGAACCAGGTGGGGCAGGAGATCACCAAGCGCAATGCGAGCATCCAGCCGACACTGACGATCCAGCCGGGGTTTCCGATGCGGGTGATGGTGAGTAAGGACCTCGTGCTCCGGCCGTATAAACCACTTTTTCTTCCGCACGGGGTGCCGCAATGAACAAGCAATCTGTGCGCCTGAGCCTGGGTGCCCTGCCCAAAGCGGAACTCGTGAAAATTACGATCTCAGTGTCTGTCGAATTGAAGGCGCAACTCGATGCGTACGCTGAAGTACATGGGCGGCTGCACCAAATGTCTGTGGATGCTACGGTTTTGATCCCGCACATGTTGGCGGCATTCATCGCGCGGGATCGGGGTTTCAAAGCACTTCAGCTAAAAGCCTGTACTGCGAGGGCTGAATAGACAAGTCGGTTCGTCAGCAGACGCTTCCTCATTGTTGGCGAGAGTCACGGCGGCTTGAGGCGTTCGTGACCTGGAAGATCGGGTCTCGCTGACTTCATTTTGCAAACAACCTGCGCCGCCATGATCCCGCACACCGTGGTCAATCATTTCAGGCGGTGCCGAGGCTTTCCAAGCGCCCCACGCGCGGGTCGCCGCCCCCTCGCAACACGTGGAGGTAGGCATCTTTCACGCCCGCCAAGCCCTTGTGGCGCTCGATCGCAAGTAGCGGTTCGCCACCGCCGGACGGACGCAGAAATCCGCGAGCCCGGCGTAGGCTGCGGCCAAACGGCATGAAAACTTCGGCACACCCGTTCGGCCGTGCGCTGCCGGATGCGATCGTGCGCAGAGAATACTGCACCGGCGGTTCCGGAATGTGGCCGGCCGGCCGCAGTTGCCGGACATGCGTGTAGCCGATGGCCAGGCTGTGACGCATGGCTCGCAGGTGCGAGTGCAGCGCCATTCGAAGCTCGCAATTGCCGGAGTAATCACGTAAACGCCGAGAGGTGCCATGGTCCAACTCGCCCACATCGTCGTACGCCACCACGCGGTCGTAGCAGCCGAGGTTCTCGCAGAGGGCCACGTTGCCGCGGGACGTCACTACAACTACCTCCCAGTCGCAAGCAACACGTAACGGTAATGCCGTTCCGTATGTGGTTTCGCTCCACGCGCTGGAGATGAGCACTTGGCAGGCGTCGTCCCATTGGCACTCTTCGACAAGGTCGCTCAGCAGCCGGAAGGTGATGACCAGCGGCCGCAGTACCGCCTGCGCGTCTTCCGTTTCGGGTGCATACGACGGATCGTTACCGCACTGCGCCACGTGCTCGAACGCATCGCTGATCACCCGAGCAACCGTATCGACGAGCTGCTGCGGTGGGTGGTTGTCAGTGAATTTGCCAAGGCTGCCCCGACGTCTGGCGAGCGACTGACAAGCTCGCGGATTGAGCACATCACCGCTGGGAAAATCGCCAGTATGCGTGTCAAGTAGGTTGAAGATCCCACCATGGCCACAAGCGCTGAGCTGTATCAGATCAGCTGGGTCATCGAGCAGCTCATAGTCGACCCAAGGCGCATCGTGCAGGCGCGCTTGCAGCTGCACATGGGCCAGCTGGTGAAGTACTGGGACTGGGGCACCGGCAAGCTACGTGAGGCGCGCATCGCGGCGATGAAGGACCGGCAGGTCACGCTGCTTGACGAACAAAGCAAACAGCGTTCAGCGTGCTGTACGCGGCCGTTGTGCCGGTCGATGATCAGCAGGCAGACCGTCACCCTCACCGGCACCTGCGACACCGCTGAGGCCGCTGCCGGAGGTTCGTCGAAAACAGGACTTCCGCGTCGGCCAGCGCGTGAGCTTCACCGACCCAAGCCTGAAGTAGCACGTCGGAGAAATCGTTCGGATCAATCAGCGCACAGCCATCGTTCACTGGGACGGCCGTGCATGGCGCTCCTCCTGTGTCCATCACACCGAACGTGAGGAGAAAGATGACGAGTTCACCCAGGCCGCACCTGCGGAGCCCGGTGCCGGCTGCGCTGGTGTTGCCGCGGCAGTTGATGGCGTTCGAGTCCCCAGTCCTTCAGGGGATGTGCCCAAGCGAACACGCCCACGCGATCGCGCAACTGGCGATCCTGCTGTTTCAGGCAGGGGCATTCAGCGGACAGGAGCTGACGATGGCGAACACTGATCTGTTGTCTGCTACTGTGCTGCGTCACAAGGCCGTCGTCTCAGAACAACCTGGTGAGCCAGCGTCGCCAGTGCGACCTGATCGAGGAAGCACGCCGCCGTGGATTCACGCAAGTCGAAGTCATCGACAATGACCTCGGTGGGGCTGCAAGTGGCACGGTGGCTAGAGCCGGCTTCATCGAAATCGTGGGATCGAGCAAAGTGCACTCGCCTAGACTTGGGGCAGCGCAATGCCGCCAGCGGCACAACCAAGAGGCGTTGCTGTCCATCCTGGACAGTGCCAAGCGCATACAGCTGACCAAAGCCATTCGCCGGAGACGAGCATGAAGTCCGCTGGACTGAAGGGAACTATCGCGATCGAACTCGTGCATGAAGCGCTTCATGCCGCGCAGCTTCGCAACATAGACATCACCCATGTCCTTGAGATCGCCAAGCTGGATCGCGAGTTGTTGAACTCTCCTCGCGCGCGCGTCTCCGCCGCGGCGTACTCGCGCATGTGGGTCGCGTTCGCCGATCTGATGGACGACGAGTTCTTCGGTTTGGACGGCCACGGGCTGCGGCGCGGAAGCTATGCGCTCATGACCCGTGCCGCCGTCAGTTCGGACAACCTCGAGCACGCCCTGCGCCGCATTCTCAGGTTCCTTCGATCGACGCTGGACGATTTTCGTGGCGAGTTGATCCGTACGGAAAGCGAAGCTCGCGTGATCCTCCACGACGGCGGCGTGCTGCGCCGGCTGTTCGGCTACGGTACCTGGTTCATCCTCGTGCACGGCCTGGCATGCTGGCTGGTGCATCGGCGCATTCCCTTGAGCGAGATGCAGTTTCGGTGCGCGCCTCCCGCCGACGACAGCCACTACCGCACACGGTTTTGCGACAACGTGAGCTTCAATGCCAAGACCACGCACATCGTGTTCGCGAGCGACCTGCTGGACCTGAAGATCGCGGAGACGCCCGAGACGGTCGACAGCTTTCTGCGGGCGGCGCCAGCCAACCTGCTGGTTCAATACCGCAACGACGCCAGTACAAGCGCCCAGATCCGAAAGAGTTTGCGCAGCCGGATGCCGGACGAGTGGCCGGAGCTGGAAAAAATCGCTCGGGAATTGCGCCTTTCCAGCACAACGCTCCAACGCAGGTTGCAGCAAGAAGGGTTGAGCTACCAACGGTTGAAGGACGACCTGCGCCGGGACGTCGCCATTGACCTGCTCTCGAGCGCGTCGCTGACCGTGGCGGAGGTCGCGGCACGGACTGGATTCCAGGAAACGAGTGCGTTCCATCGCGCCTTCAAGAAGTGGACCGGCGTCAGTCCCGGCACCTATCGCTCCTCCAGCAACCCGAGGCAGGAGCGCTCATCGCGCATGTAGCGCCCGTGTCCTGACGCCCCGCTCGTATCGAGGCCCTTGGGCATGGGCATCGAACCGCTGCAGAAATAACCTCCGGTCGACGCCGCACAAAGCGACGAATATCAACGACAGGAGACAACATGCAACAGGTCGATGTGCACGCCTTGGCGGGCCGATCGCGCTTCAATGGATTCCACGGGCTCGTCCTTTTCTGGTGCGTGCTGATCCTCATCATCGACGGCTACGACCTGGCCGTCGTCGGTGCAGCGCTCCCGTCGATCATGAAAGACATGGGGGTCGATGCCACAAGCGCTGGCGTCATGGCCGGGTCCGCGTTGCTTGGCACGATGCTGGGGGCCATCTTTCTTGGCACCTTGGCGGATCGAATCGGGCGTCCACGCATGATTGCGGCGTGCGTGGCGCTCTTCAGCCTTTTCACCGCTGCGGCCGGTTTGACGCACGACCCGATCGGCTTCAGCGTCGCTCGCTTCATCGCCGGCCTGGGCATCGGAGGCGTGCTCCCCATCGTGACAGCGCAGATGGGCGAGTTCGCCCCATCGAATCTGCGCACACGCCTGGTGACCCTGGTGTTTGCCGGCTATTCGGTGGGCGGCATTCTTGTCGCCCTGACCGCCAAGCAACTGATCGAAGGCTACGGGTGGCAGTGGGTGTTCTACGTGGCGGGACTTCCTGTGCTTCTGATCCCGCTCATCCTCAAGACGATGCCGGAGTCGCTGTCGTTCCTCGTCAAGAAGGGTGACCAACGGCAGCTCAGGGCGATGGCGGTAAGGATTGCTCCCGAGCAGGTGCATGCAACAGACGCCATCTACGGAGGATCGCCCGCCGACAAGGTGCGCGCAGCCCCCATACGCAGCCTGTTCGAGGAAGGCCGCGGGCTCAGCACCGTGATGATCTGGATCGCATTCATGACGGGACTTTTCATGGTCTACGCACTGAACTCATGGCTCACCAAACTGATGGCCATGGCAGGGTACAGCCTCGGCTCGGCCTTGAACTTCGTGATCGTGTTCAACGTCGGTGCCATTGTTGGCGCGGTCGGCGGAGGCCTATTGAGCGACAAGTTCAACATCAAACACGTTCTGATCGGCTTCTATGCCGTAGGGGCCATATCGCTGACCGCACTCGCGTATACGAAGTCGACTGAACTGCTGTTCCTGGCCGTGTTCATCGTTGGTGCTTCCACATTGGGCACGCAGCTCCTGGCCTATGCATACGCCGGCGATTTCTATTCGCCTGCGACACGGTCAACGGGTGTGGGCTTCGCATCCGGCGTTGGCCGCATCGGCGCCATCGTTGCGCCGGTTCTGATCGGCTGGCTTGTCTCCCTGAAGCTTCCCATGGAGCAGAACTTCATGGCGATCGCGGTTGCCGGGCTTCTCGGGGCTATCGCCGTCACGTTCGTGAATCAATCGCGAGCCGATTCGACGCGCACCAGAGCCGTCAACGCATTGGCCAGCTAGCAAGCAAAGCCCGCGTCGAAGGAAGGGCGGTTTCGTCCGGTTCCTGGGGGTGTCCGTACGCCCCACGGTGCTGACGTGATCGGACATGGCCGCGCAGGCGCACGGTGGATAGAGTGAACCGACAAAGCGCCTGCCGGTGAGCAGGCGCGAAGGAGACAAGAATGCAAGCAAGAGATCGTGGTTTTGTCGTCACGGGTGCAGGTTCCGGCCTGGGCGCAGCGACGGCTCGGCGCTGGCGGGGGCGGGAGCGTCCGTTCTTCTTCTGGACCGGGACATTGCCGCGGCGCAAGCCCTTTGCGATGAGCTGGGAGATCGGTCCATTGCAGTCCGGGCCGACGTCACGGCCGCGGCCGATGTCGAGAATGCGCTGCGTCTTTTCCGCGAAGCCTTCGGCGATCTCCACGGCGTCGTCAACTGTGCGGGGGTTGCGCCCGCGGAGAAGGTGCTGGGGCGCGAGCGTCCGCATGATCTGGATGCCTTCGCGCGCACGATCCAGATCAATCTGGTCGGCACCTTCAATGTGCTGCGGCTGGCGGCCGCGGAGATCGCGAAGAACGGCGCCGCAGAAGACGGCGAGCGCGGCGTGATCGTCAACACGGCATCGGTTGCCGCCTTCGATGGCCAGATTGGCCAGGCGGGATATGCCGCCTCCAAAGGAGGGATTGCCGCCATGACTTTGCCCGTTGCAAGAGAACTCTCGCGCGTGGGCATTCGGGTGGTGGCCGTGGCGCCGGGGATCATGCAGACGCCGATGCTTTCGGCCATGCCGGCTGAGGTGCAGCAAGCGCTTGGGCAGATGGTGCCTTTCCCTCCGCGCTTGGGTCGTCCGGACGAGTTCGCGGGCCTGGTGCTGCACATCATCGAAAACCAGTACCTCAACGGCGAGGTGATTCGTCTCGACGGTGCGATCCGGATGGCTCCCAAGTAAGACAAGGATTTTCCGAATGAACCGAGTGACCGCGCCCGCGTTGAGCGCAGAAGTCCTGAGAGAAGCCGTGGATTGGGCCATCTCCAGTCGGCGCAGCGTACGGGCTTTCTTGCCCACGCCCGTGCCTTCCGAGGAGATCGAAGCCATTCTTTCGACGGCGCGCTACAGCGCCTCCGGCATGAACATGCAACCGTGGCGCGTGCATGTGTTGACCGGCGAGGCGAAGACGAAGCTGTCCGCGGCGCTGGCCGAGCTCGATGACAGCCCGGAAGGTTCTCGGGATCTTCAGGAGCCCTACGACTACTACCCGCGCGAATGGTTTTCCCCGTATCTCGAACGGCGCCGAAAAGTGGGATGGGACCTGTATGGCCTGTTGGGAATAGCCAAGGGTGACAAAGAGCGCATGCACAAACAGCATGGGCGCAACTACCGATTCTTCGACGCACCCGTCGGTCTCTTCTTCACCGTGGATCGGGAGCTCGCCGAAGGAAGCCTGCTGGACTACGGCATGTTCCTGCAGAGCGTGATGATCGCCGCGAGGGCGCGGAATCTCCACACCTGCCCCCAAGCGGCCTTCCTCAAGTTCCACCGCCAGATCGCCGACTTCCTGGGGATTCCCGTCGGGCAGATGCTCGTGTGCGGAATGAGCCTTGGCTATGTCGACTCTGCCTCCGTCGAGAACTCGCTCGTCACCGAGCGCGAGCCCGTGTCCACCTTCACCACGTTTCACCACACAGCCAAGGAGACAAGACCATGAGCGCGAAGTCCTATGGAACCGGCCTTGATCGCTGCGAAGCGAACCATGTGCCACTGACGCCGCTTGGCTTCCTGGATCGTGCCGCGCTGGTACATCCGAAGCGCGTGGCGGTGGTGCATGGTGATCTGACGCGGACGTGGGAGCAGACACGCGAGCGCTGCTATCGCCTCGCCTCGGCACTCGTCGCGCGAGGCATCGAACCGGGCGATACCGTCTCCGTCCTCGCCCCCAATACACCGGCTATGCTGGAAGCGCATTTCGGCGTGCCGCTGGCCGGTGCGGTCCTCAACGCCATCAATCACCGATTGGACGCGGAGGGAATCGCGTTCATCCTGCGGCACGGCGAGTGCAGGCTGCTGCTGGTCGATCGCGAGTTCTCCGCAGTCGTCGCCGCGGCGCTGAAGAAGCTCGACCATCCGCCCTCGGTGATCGATATCGAAGATCATCTGGCGCCGCCCGGTGAGTGCATTGGCGAAACCGACTACGAATCGCTGCTGGCGAGCGGCGATCCGAACTTCGCGGGCCGCTGGCCATCCGACGAGTGGCAGCCGATCGCCCTGAACTACACCTCTGGAACGACGGGCGATCCCAAGGGCGTGGTCGTCAGCCACCGCGGCACTTACCTGATGAGCCTGCTCCAGAACACGAACTGGGCCGTTCCCCGGGCACCGACGTATCTGTGGACGCTGCCCATGTTCCACGCGAACGGCTGGTGCTTCACGTGGGCCATCACGGCAGCAGCCGGCACGCATGTCTGCCTGCGCCGGGTGTCCGCCGAAGCGGTGCTGCAGGCGATCGATGTGCACCAGGTCGATCATCTCTGTGCCGCACCGATTGTCATGGCCATGCTGGCAGACTCTTCGCGGCACACCCGGTTGAGCCGGCCGGTACGCGTCTTGACCGCAGGATCGCCGCCTCCGATCGCCGTGCTGGACGCGGTGCTGGCCATGGGCTTCGACGTCGAGCATGTCTTCGGCATCACCGAGGTGTCCGGCACGCCAGTGAGCTGCGTCTGGCAGGACGGGTGGGACGATCTTCCGCCGGCCGATCAAGGCAAGCTCAGGGTGAGGCAGGGCGCGAGGGCCGCCATGTTCGAAGGCCTCATGGTCGGCGACGCGGACACGCTCGATCCTGTTCCTCGGGACGGCAAGACCGTCGGTGAATTGATGCTGCGCGGAAACACGGTGATGATGGGCTACTTCAAGAACGAAGCGGCCACGCGCAAGGCACTCGCGGGCGGCTGGTTCCGCACCGGCGACGTCGCGGTGCTCCATGAGAACGGCTATGCCCAGATCACCGACCGTTCGAAGGACGTGATCATCTCGGGCGGAGAGAACATCTCGTCCGTCGAAGTCGAAGACGTGATTCATGGACATCCAGCGGTGCTGCACGCCGCCGTGGTCGCTCAGCCAGACCCGAAATGGGGCGAAGTCCCTTGCGTCTTCATTGAACTGCGAGCCGGCGTTGCAGCACGACCGAAGAGGAGATATTGAATTTCTGCCGCGAACGCCTGGCCCACTTCAAATGTCCGCGCCGCGTGGTGTTCACAAGCCTCCCCAAGACCGCCACCGGAAAAATCCAGAAGTTCCGATTGCGCCAGGAAGCGGGAAGCACGGAAGCCATCACCAGGTTGGCAACTCATGATTGAGTGCATGCCGGCGATGGGCCCCGCGATCCAGGCTGGGTACTGCTTCTCGCGCGTCCATCGCTTCGATGACGAGCAGGTTCGCACGTTTGCACGGGCAGCGGGGGACGAGAACCCGCTGCACAACGACTCAGACTTCGCACACAGCACGCGTTTCGGTGGACTGATTGCGAGCGGGGCGCATACGACCTCACTCTTGATGGGCTTGGTCGGGTCTCACTTCGCCAAGAGGGGCCATGTCCTGGGCATGAGCTTTTCGGTCGATCTGCTGTATCCCGTATTCGCAACTGAGACCGTGACCCTGGCGTGGGTCGTGACATCCACATCGGCCGCCGCCCGCCGGAAGAACGGAAGCGTTCTCGAACTGGAGGGTTCGATGAAGGACGCGAATGGGCGGGTCAGCGTGCTCGCGTACGGCAGGGTCTTGTTCGATCCGGAAATCTAAGTCGAGGTCACGCCCCGAGGGGTGACCCGTTTCGCTCGGGCAAGCAGGCGCCTGCCCATTCTTAAAACGAGCTATTGGAGACAGAAATGATCAATCTGGATAGGCCCTCTCGCGCTTGGCCAGGGGCCGCCGCCGCCACAGCACATCGTGCAAGCAAATCGGACCCTGGACGCCCTCTGAAGAAGGCGGCCGCGCTCTTGCTGGCGGCACCCCTTTTGTTGGTTGCTTGCGGCGGCGGTTCTTCGGGTGCAGCTCCTGCGGCGCCAGTGGTGGCCAAGTCGGCCGAGGCCGCGTGCAAGGAATTGCAGGGCCAGACTTTCGAAGGTGCAGTCGTTGCCAAGGCGCAGTTTTTTCCGACCGCGGGAGCGATGCCCGAGAACTGCCTTGTACGCGGCGAGATGCCCAAGGATCTGGCCTCGAAGTCAGGATGCCAACGGTGTGGAACCATCGAACCGTCTTCATGGGTGGCGGCGGATTCGATGGAGTGATAACCGCCAGCGCGTACAGCCCGGGCGTGGCCGAAGGGGGCTATGCCACGATCGCGACGAATCACGGACACACCGGGCCGGGTCCAGGGGGAGGTTTCGCCCTGGATGCCGACATGCTCAACGATTACGCGTACCTGGCGGTGGCACGAGTGCTTCCTTCGGCAAAGGCGATCATGAAGGCCCGGCTGGGCAGCGCGGAAGTCGCGAGTGCGAAGATAGTGTACGAAGGTTGTTCCGGCGGCGGACGTCAAGGCTTGATCCAGGCTCAGCGATATCCAGACGCATTCGACGGGGTCATTTCGCGCGCACCCGCGAATGCCTACACGCCGCAGTTCCTCTACTACCAAAAGCAGATGAAGCAGTTAGCCAAACCTGGTGCGGCCCTGAGCAAAGCGAAGGTTCAGACCATTGCCAATGCTGTGATGGTCCAGTGCGATGGACTCGACGGGCTCAAAGACAATATCATCGGGCGGCCCGACCTTTGCACGTTTGACGTGGCCGCGCTCAAGTGCACAAGCGCTGAGTCGGATTCGTGCCTGACGGATGCCCAGTTGGAATCCGCCAAGACGATGTACGAGCCTACCAGCGTGGCAGGAGGCCGCTACACATGGCCGGGGTTTCCCTTCGGAGGGGAGACGGCCGACCCTGCGCTCCTGCAAGCCTGGGGCGGACTCGGTCCGACGTTGCTCGGCGGCGACTTCATTAAGTACTTCGTCGCGCAGAGCGCTATCGCGGATCCCTTGAAAATTGACCCGTCGCAATACACATCGCGGCTCGACTATCTCGTCGGCTTGATAGATGCGATTAATCCGGACCTTTCGCAGTTCAGGGCGCACGGGGGCAAGCTCCTGCTCTGGCATGGCCTGACGGACTGGCTGATCACCCCCTACAACACCACGGACTACTACAACAAGGTGATTGCATCGGCGGGCGGCCAGGCCACCGCAGACCAGTTTGTCGAGTACTACCAAGCGCCTGGTGTGGATCACTGCTCCAACGGGCTTGGTGTCGGCCAGGGCGCCGACAAGGTCGACCTGGTCGGGCCCATGTTCGACTGGATCGAAAAGGGCGTGAAGCTTCGAGCAAGAAAATCGTGGCGACCAATAGCTTGGTAGCGCCGGGGACCAAAGCCATGCAACGCCCGCTTTGCAAGTACCCGCAGTACGCAAAGTACAACGGGAGCGGCGATCCGGACGCTGAATCAAGCTTCATCTGCACGGTCCCGTAGCCATCCGGCCGCAATCTGACCAGACGGGGTGGGGCAGAAATCTTGGACTGACGTGCGGCGAGCTCAAGATGCGCATCATCTGCCCCGCCAGGGCTCAGCGTGATCAACCGGGAGAAGACATTGCTGGTTGACGCCCTCAAGAGCTCTATGGTCCGCCAGAGCTCCTTGCCCAGTTGGAACTGGCGCGGAGCTCGTACTTCTACAATCAAGTCTATGTGAAGGCAGCAGACAAGTACCTCGCTGTGCGCCGCAGCATCGCCGACATCTTCGAGATGAACCACCGCTGCTACGGCTATCGCAGGCTGCAGGCGTCTCTGGCCAGGCAGTGCAAAACCAGTCCAAGTTTTTATCCGCACACTCCAGTCAGAGGTCGACGGAATTCAACAGCGGGCCCCGGAGTCGAGCGCAGACGTGGCCTTGCGCGCGCGGCCGGGCTGCAAGCAAGAATTTCGGCTGGGAAGTGATTGTCGATAACTGTCCGGGGGGAGCGGAGGAGCCTTGGCTGCCGACGCTCTTACAAGAAGGATTTGCGATCCTGCGATCCATGCAAGGTGCAAAGACGAATCCGAGCAAGGTCACTTACCGAGCTCAATCGTGTCTTGCAGGCGGGGCCTTTTCGGCCATTTGCGTTGGGAGGCATTACTCCTGCCTGCATTTGCAGCGTCTATGCCCTCCATTTCAAGCCAGTTTTCGGATCAAAGGCTCCCAATTGGATCCAAGGCTTATGATGACTTGGCGCTTGAGACTCTGACGGCCTTTCGCTGTGGGGAGCTCGGGTGAGTTGCAACGCCGGCGCCGGGCCCACGCTCCACAACGATCTCCTTCGCTGTAAGCACTTCTCCGCACTCCGAACACACCTGCACCGGATCGAAGTGCTTTCCGCAGCAGGTGTGGCGGTGCAAAACCGGTCGACCTTTCTTGGTGACCATGTGAACATCGCCCCAATGCACGATCGACATGATCACGGGGTGGAGCTCCAGGCCTTTTTGCGTCAGGCGATATTCGTATCGAGCAGGGTTGGTCTGGTAGGCCATCTTAGTCAACACGAAGTTGTCCACCAGCTTTTGGAGTCGATCGGCAAGGATAGGGCGCCCGATCTTCAACCGAGTATGAAAATCGTCGAAGCGACGTACCTTCATGAAACAATCGCGCAATATCAGCAGCGTCCAGCGGTCGCCGATCACCGACAACGTTCTTGCCACTGAACATGGCTGCTGGTCCAACTCGTCCCATTGCATAGTGTCAACCCTTCGGACAGAAAGCGCGCGAAACAATGTTTCAGCATCTATGCTTGGCGACTACCCGCACGCCCTAATAAGATTCCATTTTAGCACCTGGTAGCCTCCGTGGCCCGATTGGCAGGATGCTGACCTACTTGGGAGCAACCTAGTCCGCCGCCCGAGCCGCATCTTCTCAAGCGATCGTCCGACTTGTGTCGCGCTTGCGCTGCGTGATCAGCATGGACGCCAAGCGACCATGGCTGATATCTCCAGCCTGAGCCATGATTCGGCCCATCAACTCTGCGAGGGTCGGCACATCGTGGATGAGTCCAGCGACCATCCGCAACTCCCGGCCCGGGCATCCATTTCACCCTTGCACATGACGCGCGGCTAGGCCCCGGCCACTTCAGTCAGAACGTCTTCGAAGCGGATCGCGGATCCGAGTTCTCGCTCTTTCGCAAGGATGCGCTCCACGCCGGCGTGTTGAGCACGCGCTCGGTTGTTATGCAGTGGGCGTATCACCAGGCGCGTATCGAGTTCGCTGACAGCCAGGATGGCCTGCTTGACGTTGTCATGAACCGGCGCTTCGCAGTCGCGACAAAACGGGTGCCCATATTGATGCCATCTGCTCCAGCTACAGAGCGGCCACCAGCAACCGACCGTCGGCCACGCCCCCTGAGGCGACGAGCGGCACTTTCAGGGCTTCCGCTACAAGCAGCAAAAGAATCATGTTGGGAATGTCGTCTTCTCCCGGATGGCCTCCGCATTCGAAACCATCGATGCTCAGCGCGTCGACGCCGATGGCTTCGGCCTTCAGCGCGCGGCAAACCGACGTGCATTTGTGGATCACCTTGACCCTGGCGCTTTTTCAGCAAGGGCATCCATTTTGATGGGTTGTTTCCGGCCGTCTCGACGACGCGAACGCCGCCTTCAATCAGTGCATTGATCAAGCCCGCATGGTCGGGTAGCACCACCGTTGGTAAGACGGTTACATCGACGCAGAACGGCTTGTCCGTTAGCTCACGGCACTTGCGAATCTCCGCGGCCAACTTCTCGGGCGTACCCATCGTGAGCCGTAATGGGCCCCAGGCCCTCAGCGTTGGACGCCGCCGCTGCCAGTGGTGCCTGCCCGCCTTGAATGATGGGCCGGTTGATGTCGACGAGTTCGGTGATTCTTGTCTTGAGCTTGAATTTTCTGTTGATGTCTTCTTGAAATTTATAAGTGCTATTTTAGCACTTACCTAGTCGAATGGCCTATCGTGTTTTCACCGATGTGAAAAAGTCTTCTTGTCTGAAACACTAAGTCCACAGAAAATTATCAGTAACTTTACAGAACTAACTTGGAATCAGCATGAATCTCCAGAGCGGAGCAGAGCCGAACGGCGCAGGCTGGCAGAGTGCGGCTGCAGAGAGTCACCATTCGAAAAGTAGGTCCGAGGTCTGGTTTGCGCCGAAGGAGGTGCTGGTGCAGCGCCGCGACGACGGCAGCATCCTGCTGCGGTCGCATCGAGTTGATGGGATGCAAGAACAACATCATTGACTATCTCGAGCAATGGGCGATCGCGGCGCCCGAGCGTGTATTCCTGGCACAGAAGAGCAAGGGTTCGCGTTGGGAGGCACTCAGTTACGCTGAGGCGTGGCGACGTGTGCAAGGCGTTGCGCAAGCTTTGTTGAATATGGGGCTTGGCGAGCAGACTCCGATCGCCATACTGTCCGGCGCCTCATTCGACCATGCTGTGCTGACATTCGCCGGCATGCTGGTGGGCATACCGGTATCGCCGATCTCCCCCAGCTACACGTTGCTGCCTGCGGCGCGTTCGCGTCTAGCCGAAATTGCCGAAGTCCTTCAGCCGGGATTAGTCTTTGCGCAGGATGCTGCGCGCTACCTTGACATCAGGGGCATGCCAGCGCTGGCACGTGCCAGTTGGTTGTGCGCCGACGCGGTTGACTCCGGTATCCCATTGATCAGCGACCTGTACGACTCGCTGCCCGGCGAGGGTGTCTTCGAGGCGCGGAGGGCAGTCAGTTCCAGTACCGTCGCCAAGATCCTTTTCACTTCGGGATCGACTGGGCCGCCGAAGGGCGTTCTCAACACTCAGGGCATGCTGTGCAGTGCGACCCAGGCAACAGCGCTCGTGGTATCGAGTGACAGTTTTCCCATCGCGCTCGATTGGCTGCCCTGGCATCACACAGTCGGCGGCAACGCCACGCTCCATAGCGTACTACGTGAAGGCGGAACCTTGTATATCGACGATGGGCGACCGACACCCGCCGAATTTTCAAAGACCATCGAGAACATTCGGCATGTCCGGCCCACGACGTTGCTGAGCGTGCCGTCGGCCATCCAGATGCTGACTGATGCGCTAGAAGCCGACGACAACCTGCGTAAAGCCTTCTTTTCGCGGTTACAGCGAATGAACTACGCTGGCGCTAGCTTGCCGCAGGAAGTCTGGAGCCGGATGCAAGCCCTCGCAATGCGAACGATCGGATCGCAGATCGCGTTCGGCTCCGGGTACGGGACTACAGAGACCGGCCCCGGCATATCGATCACGCATTGGCCCAGCCAAGGTGGTGGAGAGATCGGTTTGCCCTTTCCGGGGCTGACGATCAAGCTTGTGCCAATGGAGGACAGCTACGAAGTCCGCGTCAAAGGGCCGAACGTGACGCCAGGCTACTTCGAGCGCCCCGATCTCACGGCCGAAGCCTTCGACGAAGAGCAGTTCTACCGTGTGGGGGATCTGGTGCGATTCGTGGATCCTGAAAGACCCGAGAACGGGCTGCGCTTCGCAGGGCGCCTGAGTGAGAATTTCAAACTGACCAACGGCACATGGGTGGCGACTGGTGAATTGCGCCTGGCACTGGTGGAGGCCTGTCAGCCCCTGGTCACGGATCTTGTCGTCACCGGGCCGGATCGAGACGACATTCGGTTGATGGTGTGGGTGCATCCGGCCGAGCGCAAGCGCGCTGGAGGCACTGTCGATGGTGCGATGGATCCTGCCGTCTACGGCGCAATCGCTTTGCGCGTGGCTGAAAAACTGCGAGCGCACAACCGGAATGCCGGCGGCCGGACCTATCGCGTCTCGGCCTTTCGCATTCTGCAGACGCCTGCCTCTATAGGTGCGGGCGAGACAACGGATAAAGGCTATGTCAATCAGCGCGGTGTGCTGACCCGCCGTGCCGCGCTGGTCGATGAGCTTTATGCCGAAGAGCCGTCGGCTGAAGTAATCCGGATTGACGCCTGACGACGGCAATCCTTGTTCCGAGAAACATGCAGTGCCTCACTGATGTAGTCGGGCCGAATCCTCTCAACAGAATCTCCTGAACACCATGAAAGAAACCATGCTGAAGGTCAAGTTCATTTTCGATTTCGGCAGCCCCAATGCCTATCTCTGCCACAAAGTCCTTCCCGCCATCTCGGCGCGAACCGGTGCAGAGTTCGAGTATGTGCCGGTGCTTCTTGGGGGCATCTTCAAGCTCACGGGCAACCAATCGCCTGCGACAGCTTTTGCCGCCATCAAGAATAAGCCCGAGTACGACAAACTCGAACTGCGCCGCTTCATTCAGCGACATGGGATCACGATGTTTACGGCGAATCCGCATTTTCCAGTCAACACACTGCAGTTGATGCGCGGCGCGGTGGCGGCTGAGTCGATTGGTGTGCTTGTGCCGTATGTCGAGGCGATTTACGCCGGCATGTGGGAGCGTGGACTCAAGTTGGACGATCCCGCCGTGTTCGGATCAACGCTGATCGAAGCCGGGTTGCCAACCGTCCAGTTGCTCGACCTGATCAAGACCGAGCCGATCAAGTCCGAATTGATGGCCAACACGGAGGCTGCTGTAGCAGCCGGCGCTTTCGGTAGTCCGACTTTTTTGTTGGAAGCGAGATCTTCTTCGGCAAGGACCGCCTGCGCGAAGTCGAAGAAGAGATCGTGCGCCAGAGCGGCCTCTCTTCTTCGGCATCGGCGCCATCCACCTGACCTTCATCGCAGTCGAAAGGAAAAACACCATGTCGGAAAAGAATGCCAAGAAGGCCTGCCTCGTGATCGGCGTTGGAGACGGGGTCGGTTCCGCTATCGCAAGGGCATTTGCGCTGGAGGGTTTCGAGACGGTCATCACACGCCGGGCTCGCCATCTGGATGAACTAGAGGCCACCGCCCAGGAGATCCGTAATCAGGGCGGCGTCGTGCATGCCCGGGGCGTGGATGCTCGGTCCGAGGACGAAACCGTCGCGCTATTCCGGGAGATCGAGTGCGATATCGGGCCGCTGGAGGTCGTCGTGTTCAACATCGGAGCCAATGTGCGATTCCCGATAGAGGACACGAGTGCCAGAGTTTTCACGAAGGTCTGGGAGATGGCTTGCTTTGCCGGCTTTTTGGCAGGGCGTGAGGCAGCCAAAGTCATGGTGCCCCGTCAGCGCGGCACGATCATCTTCACTGGTGCAACAGCCAGCCTGCGCGGCAAGGAAAGCTTCACGGCATTCGCTGCCGCGAAAAGCGGATTGCGATCAGTCGCGCAGTCAATGGCGCGTGAACTCGGGAAGAAAAACATCCATGTTGCCCACGTTGTGTGCGACGGGTCGATCGAAGGCGTGTTCGCCCGCGAAAACATCTCCGATCTCGACCAGCGGCTCGCGGAAGACCGGATCCTCAAGCCCGATGACATTGCGCTCAACTATCTCCATCTCCACCGACAGAAGCGTTCGGCTTGGACCCACGAGCTCGACCTCAGGCCGTGGAGCGAGAACTGGTAACGACTTCTTGCCAAGCCACGAACCACGCGCGCACTGACCCGCGCCTAGAAAAAAAAGAGCAGCGCGAACGCTGTTCGAAGGAGACAAAGACATGAATCCCTTATCCGACGATGGCCCGCTGCACGAAAGCCACTCTGCTGGCGCGGTGGTGAGCCGAGCCCAGGCAAAAAGGGGGGCACGGGATGCAGTGAGCCAAGAGGAGGCGCAATGCTCGAGATCAGAGGGCTGAGCGTTTCTTTCGGCGGCGTGCATGCGCTGTCGAATATCTCGATCAGTATTGCGCCCGGCCGCATCTACGGCTTGATCGGTCCCAATGGCGCGGGCAAGTCAACGACCATTAATGCGATCACCGGAACGATCACCCCGACGCGGGGAAGCATCCTCTGGCAGGGTGAGGACGTATCGCGCCGCCCACAGCATTGGCGCGCGCGTGCTGGCTTGGCGCGGACCTTTCAGAATCTCGCGCTGTTCCAACAGTTGTCGGTGCGAGAGAACGTTACCTGCGGTGCGATACGCATGCATCGCGACGAGGACTTGGTGGCTACCGTGGATTCGGCACTCGACGACTTCGGCCTTGGCGACATCGGCGACTCGCCCGTCAGTGTTCTCTCGCTTGGCACACGCAAGCGGGTGGAAATGGCCCGAGCGATGGTGGCCAACCCCAAGCTACTGCTGCTGGACGAGCCCGCGGCAGGCCTTACCGGCGGAGAGATTGACGACTTCTGCACGCGTGTACGCAGTTTGAAGAATCGCGGCAGTGCCGTGCTGCTGGTGGAGCACGACATGAATCTTGTGATGTCTCTTTGCGAGCACTTGTATGTTCTGGACTTCGGAAAATTGATCGCCGACGGAACGCCCGAAGAAGTGCGTGAGAGCCCCGCCGTGCAGGCGGCCTACTTTGGAGCCGAACACGATGAGCAGCACTGAGATGGCGACGGAGCCGATGCTGAGGGCGGAGGGGGTCACGGCCGGCTATGGTGGGCTGGCTGTCGTGCGCGACGTTACCTTGTCGCTCAGAGCAGGTCAGATCACGGCTCTGATCGGCGCGAATGGCGCGGGCAAGACCACGGTGATGCGCGCGATCTGCGGCATGGTCACTGCCACAGGCTCGGTCACGTTGGACGGTGAGTCGATCACCGGCATGCGGACCGAGAAGATCGCACGTCAAGGTGTCGCTCACGTGCCGGAGGGACGAGGGACTTTCACCGACCTGACCGTGGACGAGAACCTTCGGGTTGGCGGTTTCGCTCGCTCTTCGACGGCAGGCGCCGCCACGACGCTGGAACGCATCTATGGCTGGCTCCCGCGGCTCGCCGAGCGACGCGGGCAGCGTGGAGGCACCCTTTCAGGCGGTGAGCAGCAGATGCTTGCCATCGGGCGAGCCCTGATGGCGGATCCCAAGGTGCTCTTGCTCGACGAGCCCTCGTTCGGCCTCGCGCCCCGGGTGGCCGCCGACGTTATGCGCCTGCTGCGCCGCCTGCAAGCCGAAACGCGTATGGCCATCCTTCTCGTCGAGCAGAACACCGAGGTGGCTTTGAGCCTTGCCGACGATGCTTACGTGCTGCGCGCAGGATCGCTGGTGATGTCCGGCCCCGCGGCGCAGTTGCGCAACAGCGCAGAGCTAAAAGCAGCTTATCTCGGAGGCCATTGATGGAAGCATTTCTGAACCAGTGCGTCGCCGGCCTCACGACCGGATGTGCCTACGCACTTCTGGGCCTTGCGCTGGTGATCGTCTATCGCACAACCAACCACATCAACTTCGCTCAAGGCGAGATGGCGACCTTGACAACCTATGTCGCCTGGGCACTGCTGCAGGCGGGCGTGCCGTACTGGTGGAGCTTTGTGCTCACGGTCGCAGGTGCTTTCGTGTTCGCTGCAGCGCTCGAGCGGTGGGTCATTAGCCGGCTTGCCGCCGCTTCGCCGCTGGCCACGCTCGCTGCTTTCATTGGGCTGTTCATGATCATTCACAGCCTCACCGGCTATTTCTGGGGGTACGACGTGCGTCAGTTCCCGAGCCCGTTCCCCGCCGGAACCGTAGCGGGAGGGCTTGTCTCCGGTCATCAGCTGGGCGTAGGCCTCGTCACCGCGACCTTGCTGGCGATGCTCTGGATGTTCTTTCGCTTCACGCGCATCGGCTTGTCCATTCGTGCCGCTGCGCAAAACCCAGGGTCGGCACGACTAAGCGGCATCTCGACAGTGGCGATGGCTGCGATCGGCTGGGGCCTGGCGGCCGCGATGGGCGGCGTGGCGGGAATGCTGGTGGCGCCACAGCTCTACCTGGATCCGCACATGATGAGCGGCGTCCTGATCTACGGCTTCGCGGCAGCCTGATGGGCGGCATCTCCAGTGTGCCCGGTGCGGTACTCGGAGGCCTGGTGCTTGGCATCGTTGAGAACTTGCTGGGAGCTTACGTCGTCGGAACGCAACTCAAATTGACCGTGGCCATGGTTCTGATCGTTGGCATGCTGGTCTTGCGTCCAGGGGGGCTGATTGGCCTATCGAGTGCAAAGCGCGTCTGAAATTCATGAAAACAAATCTTCGAATCATTGTCGTTGCCGCGCTGGCGGCCAGCCTACCGCTGCTGGTCCCGGCGTTCCTGACCTTTCAATTGACGCAGATGATCGGCCTTGGCATCGCTTTGGTCGGGCTCAACGTCCTGATAGGCTGGGCCGGTCAACCGACACTCGGCCACGGCGCCTTCTTCGCGATCGGCGCGTATGGAACCGCGATGCTTACGGATGCCGGGTTGCCATGGTGGGCGGCCCTGCCGGCAGCCTGCGCCATCGGTTCGGCGCTCGCCTTCATCATCGGTAGACCGATCCTGCGGCTGGAGCACACGCATCTCGCATTGGCGACATTCGCTATCGCGCTAGCGGTGCCGCAACTCGTGCGCAACGGGACGGTCGAGCGATGGACCGGCGGGGCGCAGGGTCTGCAACTCGATCGGCCTCATCCGCCTGCCTGGTTGGAGCCCTGGGTCGGGCAGGACACCTGGATGTATTGGGTGGCACTCGCGCTGGCGGTTGTGGTGGTGTTGGGCGTGCAGCGGCTTTCGCGCGCGCGTCTGGGTCTCGAGTTGCGGGCTCTCAAGGACCATGCGGTGGCCGCATCAAGTTGTGGCATCGACGTGCCAGGCAGCAAAGCCATTGCATTCATGTTGAGCGCTGCATGCGCGTGTGCCGGTGGCGGACTCTACGCGCTCAATGTACAACTGGTCACTCCGGACAGCTTCAACGTGCTCCTGTCGCTCACCATGCTGGTCGCGCTGGTCGTGGGTGGGCCTGGCAGCTTGATCGGCCCGTGGATCGGCGCGGCATTCGTGCAATTCGTACCTCCGCTGGCCGAGCGCATCTCCACGGCCGCGCCATGGGCCATCTTCGGCGCCGCGATCTTGATAGTGGTCTTTGTACAGCCACGCGGAATCGCCGGACTCTTCCATCGAATGCCCCGGTGAAGCGACGACTCGCTTCCTAGCCGCGATCTGCTGTCCGTTCATCGGTTCACCTGCCCATCACCGCAGGTGTGCTTTACCTCTCGACAACGTCAAAGGAGACACTATGAAACTGACCCATCTGAACCGCAGGACCACCTTGTTGGGCGCAATTGCCTCGTTGGCCGCCCCGTTTCCCGTCTTTGCACAGAAGCGATACGGCCCTGGCGTTTCCGACACCGAGATCAAGATCGGCTCGACGATGCCCTTCAGTGGACCGGTCTCGATCCTCGGCACGATCGGCAAGAGCACCCTGGCGTACTTCAAGAAGCTGAACTCGGAAGGTGGCATAAATGGCCGCCAGATCAAGCTGATCCAGTACGACGACGCCTTCAACCCCGGCAAGGCGCTGGAATTCACTCGCCGGCTTGTCGAGCAGGACGAGGTCAGTTTCGTTTGCGAGACAGTGGGGGCCTCCAGCAGCAATGCTGTCCACCGCTATCTCAATGGCAAGAAGGTCCCGCACCTCCTGATCATGAGCGGTTCGAACAAATGGACCGACGCCGCCGCTGCACCGCTGACCATCCCCGGAATGCCGAGCTACTTCGCCGAAGGTCGCCTCTACGCGCGTTGGATCCTTGAGAACATGCCGTCCGCGAAGATTGCGGTACTGATGGAGAACGACGACTTCGGCCGCGACTACTTGGCCGGCATCAAGGCCGGCCTGGGCGACAAGGCTAAATCGATGATCGTGGCCGAAAACACCTACGAGGCCACCGATGCTTCGGTCGATTCGCAGATCGTCAGCCTAAAAGCCAGCAATGCGGATGTCTTCATTGCCGTAGCCAATGGCAAGTTCGCCGTGCAGTCCATGAAGAAGGCGCACGACATCGGCTGGAAACCCCAGATCATCCTGCCCATCGGCAGTGCGTCGGTGGCCGCCATCATGAGGCCTGCCGGCCCGGAGGCTGGCAGGGGCGCACTCAGTGCTATCTACAACAAGCCGACGACCGACCCGCGGTTCGAAAAGGATCCGGGCGTGGTGCAGCTGCGCGAGTTCATCGCGAAGTGGCTGCCCGATGCGAACCCCACGGACGCGCTGGTGGGCGCCGGCTACACGGCTGGACACGTCCTCGCGCACATCGTGCGGAGTTGCGGCGATGACCTCACGCGCGAGAACATCATGAGGCAGGCCAACAGCCTCGACAAATTCACGACGCCGCTGTTGATGCCCGGCATCGAGCTGTCCACCAGCAAGGACGACCACGAAATCTTTAGCCACCTGTGGGTCCAGCGCTTCGACGGCAACGCATGGATTCCATTCGGGAAGGCCGTCGCCATCTGACCTCGCCACTGACCGCCGCAGGCCGGTTGCATGAGCTTGTGACTGGTCATCGATTCAAAAATAACCAAGGAACTGCAAATGACTCAGAAGAAGGCGATCCTCGTGATCGGTGCTGGGGACGCAACAGGCGGCGCCATCGCCAAGCGATTCGCACGCGAAGGCTACATCGCGTGCATGACGCGGCGCCAGGCCGACAAGCTCGTGCCGCTGGTCGACGAGATCAAGGCCGCCGGCGGCGAGGCTCACGGCTTCGGCAGCGATGCACGCAAGGAAGAAGAGATGGTCGCGCTCGTCGAGCAGATCGAGCGCGACATCGCGCCGATCGAGGTGGCGGTCTTCAACATCGGTGCCAACGTCCGTTTCGGTATCACGGAGACTACGGCGCGTGTCTACTTCAAGGTCTGGGAAATGGCCTGCTTCGGCGGTTTTCTGATGGGTCGGGAAGCCGCCAAGGTCATGGTGCCACGCGGACGGGGAACCATCATCTTCACGGGCGCCACCGCCAGCCTGCGCGGTCGTGATGGCTATGCGGCGTTTTCGGGCGCCAAGCACGGGCTGCGTGCGCTGGCCCAGAGCATGGCTCGTGAACTTTGGCCCAAAGGCATCCACGTCGCGCATCCGGTGATCGACGGCGCGATCGACACTGAGTTCATCCGAAGCAGCTTCCCCGAACGCTATGCGCTGAAGGAGCAGGGTGGCATCCTCAGCCCCGAGGCGATCGCCGACGCGTACTGGCAGATTCACATGCAGCCACGCAATGCGTGGACGCACGAGACAGAGCTGCGTCCGTGGCTGGAGGCCTGGTGATGGACGGCGGCAACGGGATTGTGCGTGTGGCGCAAGGCGGCGTCCTTCGCCTGGGCTTTGACCGGCCCGCGCGCAAGAACGCCATGACCGGCGCGATGTACGCAGCACTGGCTGAGGCGCTCGTCGACGCTGATCGCGATGAGGCCGTGCGTGCCGTGATCCTGCACGGCAGCGAGGATGCATTTTGTGCCGGCAACGACATCGGGGACTTCGCGTCCAACGCGCCAGATCAAGGCGAACGCCCATCCGCGCGTTTTATGAAGGCCCTGCTGCGCCTGCGCAAGCCGGTGGTGGCGGCGGTGAACGGACCTGCGGTCGGTATCGGTGCAACGATGCTCCTGCATTGCGACCTGGTCTATGCAGGCACCGGTGCGAAGCTGGTATTTCCCTTTGCCCGGCTCGGCCTCTGTCCCGAGTTTGCGTCGACATTGCTGCTGCCGGCCAAGCTGGGCCACCAGCGAGCAGCCGAGTTGCTGATGCTCGGCGACCCCTGCAGCGCTCAGGAGGCGCACACCCTGGGCTTGGTCAACGCCGTGATGCCGCCGGCCGACGTGCTGCCGCATGCATCGGACGTCGCGGCACGGCTGGCGGCAATGTCTGTCGCCTCCTTGCATGCCGCGAAATCGCTGATGCGCGGCGACGAGCTCGATCGATATGAAGAGCGCATGGAGAAGGAGAACGCGCAGTTCTCGCGCTTGCTCGTCTCGCCGGAGGCCAAGAGCGCCTTTGCCGCGTTCCAGCAACGGGGAAAGAGCTGAGCCCTCGCGAGGCCGCGGTGCCGGGATCTCGGTCTCCTCCGCCGCACGCGTTCATCCAAGTAAGGAGACAAGACCATGAAGAAGAGACAAATCCTCGCCGGCGTGCCGCTCGCGCTCATTGCCTTGCTCGAAGTCCCCTCGATGGCATTCGCCCAGGACGTATTTCCTTCGCGGCCGATCCGCATCATGCTGGGGTTCCCGCCTGGCGGCTCGACCGATACACCGATGCGTATCCTGGCGGAGGATGCGGCCCGGATCCTCAAGCAGCCGGTGATCATAGAGAACAAGCCCGGCGCGGCTGGCTTGATGCCGGCGCAACTACTCCAGAGCGCACCGGCCGACGGCTACACCGTGGGTGTGATCCCGGGGAATCTCTTTCGGCTGCCCTATACGGGCACTATCAACTGGAGTCCGGCCACAGACCTGACGTATGTGATCGGCCTCACGCAGTTCGTCTACGGCATCGTGGTGCCACCGAGTTCGCCACTGAAGAGCATGGACGATTTGATCGCCTATGCCAAGGCCAACCCGGGACAGCTCACCTATGCGACGGCCGGCTCCTATCTGTCGCAGCACATCACGATGGAGCAGATCGCCCGCATCAAGGGCGTGAAGTTCAACCACGTGCCCTACAAGGGCACAGCCGAGGCATTGAATGCGGTAATGGGCGAACATGTAATGGCCGCCGCCGACACCTCAGCTGGGGGCAGTCGGTCGAAGCCGGACGCCTGCGCCTGTTGGTGACCTTCAATGAAAAACGTATGGCGAAGTTTCCGGACGTACCGACGTTGAAGGATGTGGGTATCGATTTTCCGCCGCCGTCTGCCGCCTGGGGGCTGGCCGTGCCAAAGAACACACCGGCAGCGGCTGTGCAGAAGCTGCACGATTCCTTCAAGGAGGCGATGGAGAGGCCGGGTTTTCGCAGCGCGTTGGCGCAGCACTACATGGAGCCGTCGTACATGAGCTCGGCGCAGTACCGGCAGTTTGCAAGCGCGTCTGTCCAGCGGGAAAAGCAGTTGCTGGAGCAGATCGGTTTCGTGCGCGACAAGTGAAAGAACGAGCATTTCGGACAGTAAATCACATTGACGAGGAATACCCGTGCCTGATTCAACCCCAGGCGGCGCTCACAACGATTCAGAACCCGCGGCCCAGCGCGATGTAGCGCTCCAGGTGATGATCGGCATCGCCCAACTGGTGATCGATCATGATCAGCCGCTTGGCGGCCTGGGCGGCCGGCAACTCTTGCGTCATGCCGATCCCGCCGTGCATCTGGATGGCCTCTTCGGCCACCCGGATGCCGCTCGTGCCGAGGGTGTACTTCGCGGCTGACAAGGCCTGCTCGCGCGGCAGGCGCGCCTGTTCGAGCGCGGCTGCAGCCTGGATCACCGCCGAGCGCGCCTGCTCGATGTCAATCAGCAGGTCGACCATGCGGTGCTGCAGCGCCTGGTTGGAGCCGATCGGGGTGCCGAACTGCACCCGCGTGCCGAGGTACTCGACCGTCGCGGTCTTGAGCGATTCCATCAGCCCCAGCCCCTCGGCGCACAGCGCAAGAATGCCCAGACCGGCGACCTGTTCGACTATGTCGAAGCCTCGGTCGGGGCCGGCCACCAGCGCGTCGGCGCCGAGCTTGACGTCGCGCAGATCGAGCTCGGCCGCGCGGCCGCCGTCTATCAGCGGGTAGGAACGGACCGTGACGCCGGGCGCATCGAGCGCCACTATGAAGAGCGCAATGCCGGCCGGCGCAGTGGCCTCGCCGCTCACGCGCGCGCTGACGAGGGCATGGGTACAGGCTTCAGCGTCCAGCACCACCGACTTGCTGCCGCTCACCGACCAGCCCTCTGGAGACGCAAGCGCCCGGGTCTCCACGTGCGACAGCTCGTGCCGCGCCGCCGCCTCTTGGTGCGCGAAGGCGATGAGCATGTCGCCTGCCACCACGCGGTGCCGGGCCTCGTGGCCGGCCAGCGCGAGCGCGCGGCCGCACATAAGGCTGCCGAGCAGGGGTTCGACGACGAGCCTGCCGCCCAGGGCCTCGAATACCACCATGATGTCGAAGCCCGAGCCGCCGTAGCCGCCGTCTTCGCTATCGAACAGCGCGCCGAGAGCGCCGAGCTCGACCATCTGGGCCCAGGTGTCGCGGTCGTGGCCCGGTGCCACGCTGCTGCGGCGGCGGATTTCGCTGTCATAACGCTCTGACAGGTAGCGATTCAGCGCGTCGCCCAGCATCTGGCGCGTTTCGGTGTGTTGAAAGTTCATGGTCAGAGCCGCAAGATGGTCTTGGAAATGATGTTGCGCTGGATCTCGTTGGACCCGCCGAAGATCGTCAGTTTGCGCAGGTTCAGGTAGGTCGGGGTGACCGCAGGTACCAGCGGGTCGTCGATCGGCGACTGACGCGGATCGTCTTCCAGCAGCTCCGATAGGTCGGGGCGCGCATAGGGGCCGATTGCGCGCCTCGCCATCGCGCTGATCTGCTGTCGCACCTCGGTGCCGCGAATCTTCAGCATCGAGCTCTCCGGTCCCGGCACTTCGCCCCGGGTGGCCGCTGCCACTACCCGCATCGCAGTCATGCGGAGGTTTGACAGTTCTATTTCGATACGCGCGATGCGTGCCGCGAAGAGCGGGTCGTCGGCGAGGGGCTTTCCCTTCTTTGTCTCGCGGCGGGCGAGCGCCTTCAGGGACGCCATCGCGGCCGACGAGGAGCCGATGGCGGCCATCGAGGTGCGCTCGTAGGTCAGCAAGTACTTGGCGTAGGTCCAGCCCTGGTTCTCTTCGCCCACGAGATTGCTGACGGGCGCGCGCACGTCGGTGAAAAAGATTTCGTTCACCTCGTGGTCGCCGTCGAGCGTGATGATGGGACGGACTTCCACGCCGGGAGACCTGAGGTCGACCAGCAGGAAGGAAATGCCCTGCTGGCGCTTTGCGGATTTCTCCGTGCGCACCAGGCAGAACATCATGTTCGCGTGCTGGCCCAGTGTGGTCCAGGTCTTCTGGCCGTTGATGACGTAGTGGTCACCGTCGCGCACAGCGGTGGTCCGGATATTCGCCAGGTCGGAGCCCGCGCCCGGCTCGGAATAGCCCTGGCACCACCAGTCTTCGCCGCGCAGCATGCGGCCGAGCCAGTGCGTCTTTTGTTGTTCGTTGCCGTACTTAATCAACACCGGTGCCAGCATGTTCAGCCCGAAGGGGATGGGCGCAGGCGCATTGGCCATCGCCATCTCCACCTCGAAGATGAAGCGCTGCGCCGCCGACCAGCCGGCGCCGCCGTGGGCCACGGGCCAGTGCGGCGCCAGCCAGCCGCGCCTGCTCAGGATGGCCTGCCAGCGCTCGATGTCTGCCTTGCCCAAGCGGCGGCCGGAGCGGGTCTTGTCGGCAATGTCGCGCGGCAGTTCGTCGGCGAGAAAGCGGCGGACTTCGGCGCGGAAGGCTTCTTCTTCCGCCGTGAATGCGAGTTCCATGGGGGACCTTTCAGGCGACGGCGCGAGCGGCCACGCGAGGCGAAGCGGCGCCCAGCATCGACGACAGGCGCGCATGGATGATCTCGCCAGCTTCCGCCATGATGCGGTCCATCAGCGCGGCGACCGTCGGCACGTCATGGATGAGCCCGGCGACCATGCCACAGCTCCATGCCCCGGCGTCCATCTCGCCCTTGTACATGACGCGCGGATAGACGCCCGCCACCTCGTCCAGCACATCCTCGAAGCGGATGGTGGCGCCGAGCTCACGCTCCTTGGCGAGGATGCGCTCCACGCCGGCGTTGTTGAGCACGCGCTCGGTGTTGCGCAGTGGCCGCATCACGAGCCGCGTGTCGAGCTCGCTCGCGGCCACGATGGCCTGCTTCACGTTGTCGTGCACCGGAGCTTCCACGGTGGCCACAAAGCGCGTGCCCATGTTGATGCCCTCGGCTCCCATGGACAGGGCCGCCACCAGCGAGCGGCCATCAGCCATGCCGCCAGACGCGATGAAAGGCACCTTGAGCGCATCGGCCGCCAGCGGCAACAGGATCATGTTGGGCACGTCGTCTTCGCCGGGGTGCCCGCCGCACTCGAAGCCGTCGATGCTGAGTGCATCGACACCGATCGACTCGGCCTTCAGTGCGTGACGCACCGAGGTGCATTTATGAATCACCTTGATGCCCGCCTCTTTGAACATGGGCATCCACTTGGCCGGGTTGTTGCCGGCCGTCTCGACGATGCGCACGCCACCGTCGACGATGGCCTTGATCAGGCCGGGGTAGTTGGGCGGCACCACCGCCGGCAGAAAGGTGACGTTGACGCCGAAGGGCTTGTCGGTCAGCTCGCGACACCGGCGGATCTCGGCGGCCAGCTTCTCTGGGGTGCCCATGGTCAGTGCCGTGATGAGGCCCAGGCCGCCGGCGTTGGAGACCGCCGCTGCCAGCGGGGCCTGCCCCACGCAGTGCATGCCGCCCTGGACGATAGGACGCTCGATGCCAAGCAGCTCGGTGATTCTGGTTTTGAGGAAGATGCTCATTCAATGCTCCATTTGGAAATGTAGGTGCTGTTTTAGCACCCATTGCACAAAAGTTTCACACTCGATTCCCCTAGTATATGAACCAACTAATTGGTCATCTCACGTGAAAGAAAATAGCGAGTACATTTGTATTTGGAACTTACTAAGAGTAGGCAGGAACCACACTCCACGCAGAGCGAACATGCCCATCGGCGAGGACTCTGGCCAAGTCGAAGCGGTGGAGGCCCTGGACATAGAGGCATCTGCCGCCAAAGTAGCGCCAGGCATGCTCGTGCAGGCGGGCCCAGATTTCCTGGCTTGACTTCCACACGGCGCACCGGAAGCTGCGCCGCGAGTAGTGCAGTGTCGCTCGGGAGAGCCGCGGCTTGTGATACCGGTCGCTGCCGGGACACGCACGTGAACGCCCCTTCGCCGTAGTCGGCCTGCATCTCCTCGCCGGGCAGGAATTCCACGCGGTCGAACTGCTCGGGCTGGCGCTGGCGCAGCTGGACCACGAAGCGCTTGACCGAGCCGTAGGCCCCGACAAAGCCAGATCCTGGTAGATGGCCGTGGCGTTTCGCCGCAGACGCAACTGCGCCTCAATGAAGGCCCGCTGCAGTTCGCACGCGGACACCGTGCCGGCGTGGGCGGTCGGAACCGCCGGTGGCGGGGGTGGAGGAGTTTGCTACGTCGCCGGTCCGAAACCAGTCGCCGTCCAGGGGGCCTTCGCCTTTGAAATACTCATGCCCCAGACTTGCAAGACTTCCGCACCGCGATCTTCGAATCCCTTGATCATGATCGAATTCACGGCCGCGCTGCCGAGTCCCAGGCTTGGGTGAACTGCTCAACGGTCGTTGATTGCCAGTTGCCAGGATAAAAACATTTGGTCTTCAATCGACCGAAGAAGCCCTGGCAGGCCGCATTGTCGGGCGAAAGTCCTTGGCAGGACATCGAACGCGTCAGCTCGGCATCCGTGATACGTGCCAGCCATCCCGGCCATCGATAGTGGCCACCGCGATCCGAATGCACAACAGGCCGGTTGCTGCTGATGTCGATCGTCTCGATCGCGGCATCCAGCATTGTGTTCACGAGCTGCGCGTTCGGGCGCATGCCGATCGTCCAACCGACCACCTTGCCATCGAAGCAGTCGATCAAAGGCGATAGACACCTTGCCTGCCGGAATGTGGAACTCCGAGACATCGGTGAGCCATTTCTCGTGGGAGCACCAGCGGTGAAGTCGCGGTTGAAGAGGTTCTCTGGCGCTGGACTGATCTCGCCCAGATAGGAACCATACCGGCGCCGCTTGGGCGTCGCAGCGACCAGGCGCTCATGCTTCATCAAGCGCAGCACCACCTTCTCACAAATGTGCACGCACTGGCTGCTCAGTGACGCCCGCATGCGGCGATAGCCATAGCACCGGTGATTGCGCTCGAAGATGTCCGCCATGGCGCCGTGCACTTGGGCGTACTGCCTGCGACTTGCGCTTGGGCGCGACGATAGAAGTACGAGCTTCTTGCCAAGCCCAGCGTTTCAAGGAGCTCGAGCACCAGGTGGGTCTGTTTCAGGGCATCAACCAGCTCTGTCTTTTCCCGATTGCTCAGGCTTTGCAGGTTGATGCCTCCGTCTTTTCCTATGAGTTCATTCGCCTTGTTCAGGAGGTCGTTCTCCAGCTGCAGGCGGTGCAAGTCGCGTCGGAGTACGTCGATCTGTCGCTGCAGTTCTTCACGCCCATCTGGCTGAGGCGGTTCGAGCTTGCTTGTCATGATGCGGGTGTCTCGGCGCGGAGTAGCTGGTTCTTCCAGTTGTACAGCGTCGGCCTGCAAACGCCCAGTCTTTGCACGACCACTTGTGCGCTTTCTTGTGGGGTGCACAGGGCAATGACTGCAGCCTGCTTCAGCTCGGGCGGGCGTGGTGACGTGCCAGGTCGGGCCACGCGTGGCGAGCACAACTGAGGATGCGCCGCCTGAATCCAGGTACCCAGAGAGTCGCGCGACGGATAGGCGAGCGTCTTGGTGGTTGCCGCAAGGCAGCGCCCATGCGCGAGGTAATGCTCGATGGCCAGCCTCCGCTGCGCCGGTGAGTATTTGGGCGAGACCGAGGCAACTTGAGCTAAATGCGAAGGATCACCGGTGTGGGAGGCGGCCGTAGCTCTGTTTTGACGTGTAGAGGTTTTCTGAGGCAGCATCAGGCGAACGGTATTCGGCATTGAAGTGGTTCCTGAGCGGAAACACGGAGGCGAAGTCGTTCGAGAGCCGGTGTGGGCCGTCGAACCCCATTCGCTGATCACCCCATCCCGCACCTGGCGATACCTTGTCCACAGCGGAGGTGGAAGGCAAAGGCTGGCCTGGAGCAACCACGGCATCGGTGTGTGACTCTCGGCACCGATGGTGCGGCAACGCGGCAAGAGGCCCAGATCGGACCCGCCGGGAATTCGAATGGCAGCAGTTCGCAGCAATGCTTCCGCTGCCGCGAATGCCCGGCCCCGTGGACATCGTTGCGAAGGTCCGCGACGCTGATGCGACCCAGCCATTAAGCGGACCGCGAAACGCGGCACATTCGGTCCGGATTCAGCGGCGTCGACAGATTTTGAAGAATTATCTTGACGTTCGTCGACGGTGTACGCGCAATGTATCGGACGGAGCCTCACCGAACTGTTTTTTGTATTCCTGCGCAAAGCGTCCCAAGTGAAAGAAGCCGTGCTCAAACGCAATGTCGGTAACCGTCTGCTCATCTGCGACATTCAAAAGCTGCTCATGAACCTGGCCAAGACGAATCTTCCGTAGATAAGCCGTTGGCGTAGTCGCACGGTGCTGCTGAAATGCGCATTGCAACGCACGCACGCTGACCCCGAGCGAAGAGGCAATATCAAAAACAGTCAAAGACAGATCACTGACGTGGTCGTGGATCAGCGCCTCGGCGCGGCTGGCCAAGCGGGCGGGACGCGAAACCGGCTTCTCTCCTCGCATCCATCCCGAGTAGTTGTGTGGATGGCCATGGAGCAAGGATGTCAGCACGAACAGCTCCAGTGATTGATACGCCGGTGCCGGCAGCGAACCCGGCAGTGTTTTGACTAGATCCAGGACACCGGTCCATATGCGCTCGAGCGCTGGAGAAAATGGTACTAGGTCGAACTTCAGCCCATCATCGAGCGGTCGGCCAACAAGATTGGAGCAACAGGCTTCAAGCGCGGTCGCGTCGGGCCTCAAAGTGATCTGCTCGAAGGTAGGGCCAAAGTCGAAACGCGTCGGACGCCCAGCCGATACCGGGACCGTCGCCCCTTCATGCCAGGCTGACGTGCGGTCGCCCTGGAATACCGCAGCTTCACCCGCTGTGCACCGCATGAAGAGAAATAGCTTGGGGAACTCGCCGGCGTCGACCTCCACGCGAGCTCCGTAAGCGAGTCGAACGATCGGAAGAGGCCCTGCTTCGGTAGCACTCAGCCGGGTATTTAGCATCCTGGCCCCACGGTCAAGATGCAGCTCATGCGGACAGTACACAGCACCGACCGCATCAATCGCCTCGTCGAGATCTCTCGTTTGATAGTGCATGTTCGCCTCTTTAGCGTACTGTTCGGCAACTCCGCACATTGTGCAGCAAGGGCTCATTTTCTACACGGACCGTCTGCCGGCCGCACGCCACGCAATCAGAGGACACCCGGGGCTCGCCTGCCTGAATGACCTTGGCGTTGATCACCGTGAAGTACATGCCTGGCGGCGCATCGCCGCGCCCCGGCCGTCTCTCGGCCTGCCCGTGCACGCGGCTGCCGTCGAAAACGGAGAACAGGTGGACGAACTCCAGGGTCGACAACGTGCCGAAAGCGAAGTCAAAACTGTTGGTTGGGCCCAATTCAAAGCCATCAAACCTGACGCGCGTGCCGGCCAGGTAGGTCCGTGTGATTTCATGGGCGAGCAAGACTCGGTGCAGGTCAGCCAGATGTGATTGACAGAAGGGCGTCTGTTGAAGTGGCACGATCCGAAGTCAAACTAGATTGAAGCGCTCAGGCTGAGGGCTTCATGTTCATGATGTGGCTTTGCAACTTGCGAGGCGTGGGCTGAGTGGGCTTGTGGGGCACGGCGTTCCGGGTTGGTCCACGCACCCAAAGCGATGTCTGCAGGCGTAGGACCAGCGGGCAAATCGAGCGAGGGCGGAATGTGCTTTGGCCTGACGTCGCGCAGGTGTTCTGGCCTCAGATGGGTGTATCGCTTGAGCATTTTCCAGTCCTTGTGCCCGGTCACAAGCGCAGCCTGTTCGATGGTGAACCCCGCCTCGAAGAGACGACTGGCTGCTTCGTGCCGAAGATCATGGAACTTGAGATCCTTGATGCTCAGTTCCTTGCAGGCTCGACGGAAAGCGGTCCCCACAGAGCGGCCGTTATACGGAAAGATCAGGCTGCTGGTCCCGGAGAACGGCTTCTGTTCCTCAAGAATGGTCCAGGCATCGAATCCCGTGGCATCGAGCAGCGGCACCTTCTGGTCATTGCCATTCTTGTCCCGCGGATCTTTTCGGTCACGCACGATCACAGTACGAGCCTTGGCATCGATGTCCTCCCATCGGATGCGGCAGATCTCGTCCTGGCGCATCGCGGTGGCGACCGCAAACCGCATGATTCGTCCCAGCGGAATGATCTGCCGTGAATTGTTGGCGAAGTAGTCGGCAAGCGCCTGCAGTTCGTCGAGGGTAGGGCGGCGGTCCCGCTCCCGCCCCTTGCCGACCAGGCCCAGGCGCTTGAGCGCGATGCGAGCCAGATCGATGGGCTCTACCGGAACGCGAACCCCGTGAACGGCTGCGGCGTGAGAAACTACCAGCTTGATGTAGCCGATGTCCATGCTGATGGTGACGGGACCGGCGCCTTCTTTGGCGCGGTCCTTGCCGAACTGGATGAGCCGCTCGCGCGTGAGGTCCTTCAGCTTCAGCTTGCCCAGCTTCGTCTTGAGCGCATCGAGGGTGAAGGCCTTGGAGCGCCGAGGCGCTCGCAGCACTTCCTTCATGTCAGTGACGTGCAGATCGATCAGGTCGCCCAGTGTGGTCGGGTCCTTGATCTTTGAACGGCTGGCGGGTTCGCCCAGATCGATGCGGCGCTCGGTCGCGAGAGCCCACTCTTGGGCGTCCTTGTGTCGTCGAAAGGTTTCGCTCGCGTAGACACCCTTGCGTCGGACTTGCGCGCGCCAGTTGCCGGACGGAAGCTGCTTGAAGGTGGGCATTTCGTGTGCGCTATGTGTGCACTGACAGGGCGAAATGGGGCGTATTCGGGCGTTTGGAGTGCACACGAGCGTGCACACGGGGGTTCTAAGTGTATGAATGATAACGCTAAGTTGTTGAATTTAAAAGAGAAAATTATCTCCGTCGCTCCGATGATGGACTGGACGGACCGCCATTGCCGCTACCTGCATCGCCTGCTGTCGCGCCACGCCTTGCTCTATACCGAGATGGTGACGACCGGCGCGCTGGTGCATGGCGACGTGCCCCGCCACCTTCGCTTCAATGCCGAGGAGCATCCGCTGGCGCTGCAGCTCGGCGGCAGCGAGCCGGCCGACCTGGCGCATTGCGCGAAGCTCGGCCAGGAGTGGGGCTACGACGAGATCAACCTCAACTGCGGCTGCCCCAGCGAGCGCGTGCAGCGCGGCGCGTTCGGCGCCTGCCTCATGAACGAGCCACAACTGGTGGCCGACTGCGTGAAGGCGATGGTCGACGTGGTGAGCGTGCCTGTCACGGTCAAGCACCGCATCGGCATCGACAAGATCGAGAGCTACGAGTTCGTGCGCGACTTCGTGGGCCAGGTCAGCGAGGCCGGCTGCCACACCTTCATCGTGCATGCGCGCAATGCCTGGCTGCAGGGCCTGAGCCCGAAGCAGAACCGCGAGATCCCGCCGCTGCGCTACGAGCTGGTGCACCGCCTGAAGCACGAGTTTCCCGCGCTGCGCTTCTCGATCAACGGCGGCATCTCGGTCAACGCACAGGTGCACGAGCAACTGCGCCTGCTCGACGGCGTGATGGTCGGGCGCGAGGCGTACCACAACCCCTGGTGGCTCGCCGAATGGGATGCCGAGTTCTATGGCGCCGCGCCGCGGTCGCTGACGCGCGAGGAAGTCGAGTCGCTGATGTGCGACTACATGGTTCGCGAGGCCGCCGGGCATGGCACGCATTGGTGGTCGATCGCGCGCCACATGCTGGGTTTGCGCAACGGTTTGCCGGGCGCGCGCCGCTGGCGCCAGGTCTGGAGCGACCACCGGCTCAAGACGCTGCCGCCGCATGAAGTGATGGCGATCGCACACGAGCCCGCAGCCCAGGCCGCCTGATCCCGGCACGCCTTCTTCGGCGATCGGCAGGGGCTTTCACAGCCCTATTGCCAAATAATGAAACGTTATTCCAATTCGCTACTGCATGATAAGTAGCGCGTCAACCGTTTTTTGCTGAAAAATGAGGAGCATCAGGGAAATAAAAAGGTTTCGATTCATGAATGACGCGATTGGCGGCAAAGAGGAAGTGAGCGCGCTCGCTCGAGGTTTGACCCTCCTCAAGGTCATCGGCATGGCGGCGGCACCCATAGGCAATCGCGAACTGGCAGACACGACGGGCATCCCCAAGGCCACGGTGTCCCGACTCACCGCCACGCTGGTGGGTGCGGGGTATTTGCGACAGTCGCAGGACAGCGAGCGTTTCAGCCTGGGCCCGGCGCTGCTGGACATGAGCAGCCGCTACCTGCGGCATTTCGACCTGCGCACGGTCGCGCGTCCGCACCTGGCGGAACTGGCGGAGGCCGCGAGCGTCAGCGTGCACATCGGGGTGCGCGACGAACTCGACATGCTCGTCATCGATTCGCTGCGGCCGCGCTCCGCGGTCATCAGTTCGCGCATCGAGGTCGGCACGCGCATGACCATCGCCACCTCGGCCGCCGGCCGCGCCTACCTCGCGGCGCTGCCCGCCACCGAGCAGGCCGAGTTGCTGGAGCAGATCCGGCTCGAAAGCGGCGAGAGCTGGGTGTCCATCGAGCCGCGCCTGATGGCCGGCATGGACGAGTACACGCGCCTGGGCTACTGCGGCTCCTTCGGCGACTGGAATCCGCACATCCACGCGCTGGGCTTCGCGCTGCAGGGGCCGCGCGGCGAGCGCTATGCGGTCAGCTGCGGCGGGCCGGCGTACCTGATGCCCAAAGACGCGATGGTGGCGCGCATCGCGCCGCTGCTGCTGGAGACGGCGCGGCGCATTGCCGAAGAGGCCGGCTCCCTGAAGTTCGACTGAAAGAAGAGCGGGCGCCGGGCGCCGAGCCCGGCGTTCAGGTCGCGGCTTCCAGGCCGTTCCTGAAGTGCTCGCGCATGCGGGCCATCGCCGCTTCGGCGTCCCGCGTTTCGATGGCGGCCATCACCGCGCGGTGCTCCGCCAGCGACTCGGCAATGCGCCCGGTCTTGAGCAGCGAGTTGCGGCGGTTGAGCTTCATCACCTTGCGCAGGTCGGCCACCATCTGGTCGCGCCACTTGTTGTCGGCAATGGCCAGCAGCCGCATGTGGAAGCGCTCGTTCACGGCGAAGAAATGCTCGCGGTCCTCGGGCGTCGCGGCGGCTTCGAGCTCGTCGTGCAGCGCCTTGAGTTCGGCGCGCTGCGCGTCGGTGGCGCGCTCGGCCACCACGCCGGCGGCGTCGCTCTCCAGCAGCGAGAGCAGGTGGTACACGTCGGCCAGGTCCTGCTCGGACACCTCGGTCACGTAGGCGCCGCGGCGCACCTTCATCGTCACCAGGCCTTCGGCGGCCAGCACCTTCAGGGCTTCGCGCAGAGGGGTGCGGCTGATGCCGTATTCCTCCGCCAGCTTCAGCTCGTCGATCCAGCTGCCGGGCTCCAGCTCGCGGCGGAAGATCCGCTGGCGCAGCAGTTCGGCCACTTCTTCGTAAAGGGCGCGGGGGGTGAGGGTGACGGCGGACATGGGCCGGACTGTACTTCAAAAATGGGGTTTGAATTAATAATTATGGAGGGGGTAGACTCGCGGACGGCTTGCAAATCCGTGCAAGCGAATTTGCGAACACCCTCTGCAAGACACTGCGAAGCGGCCCCCATGAGCAGCACACCCGAACCCTCTTTCAAGCCCGCCGACCTCGACGCCTGGGCCAAGGCCGCCGCCAAGTCGGCCCCCGGCGGCGACGTGAACGCGCTGAACTGGATCACACCCGACGGCATCAGCGTGAAGCCGCTGTACACGGCGGCCGACCTGCAGGGGCTGAAGTACACCAACACGCTGCCCGGCTTCGAGCCCTACCTGCGCGGCCCGCAGGCCACCATGTACGCGGTGCGCCCCTGGACCATCCGCCAGTACGCGGGCTTCTCGACCGCCGAGGAATCGAACGCGTTCTACCGCAAGGCGCTGGCCGCCGGCGGGCAGGGCGTGAGCGTGGCCTTCGACCTGGCCACCCACCGCGGCTACGACAGCGACCACCCGCGCGTGACCGGCGACGTCGGCAAGGCCGGCGTGGCCATCGACTCGGTCGAGGACATGAAGATCCTGTTCGACCAGATCCCGCTCGACAAGGTGAGCGTGTCGATGACCATGAACGGCGCCGTGCTGCCGGTGCTGGCGGGCTACGTGGTCGCGGCCGAAGAGCAGGGCGTGGCGCAGGACCAGTTGAGCGGAACCATCCAGAACGACATCCTCAAGGAGTTCATGGTCCGCAACACGTACATCTTTCCGCCCGCGCCGAGCATGCGGATCATCGGCGACATCATCGAGTACACGGCGCAGAAGATGCCCAAGTTCAACTCGATCTCGATCAGCGGCTATCACATGCAAGAGGCCGGCGCCAACCAGGCGCTGGAGCTCGCGTTCACGCTGGCCGACGGCAAGGAGTACGTGAAGACCGCGCTGGCCAAGGGCCTGGACGTCGACGGCTTTGCCGGGCGCCTGAGCTTCTTCTGGGCGATCGGCATGAACTTCTATCTCGAAGTGGCCAAGATGCGTGCGGCGCGCCTCCTGTGGTGCCGCATCATGAAGGAGTTCGAGCCCAAGAACCCCAAGAGCCTGATGCTGCGCACGCACTGCCAGACCTCGGGCTGGTCGCTCACCGAACAGGACCCGTACAACAACGTGGTGCGCACCACCATCGAGGCGATGGCCGCGGTGTTCGGCGGCACGCAAAGCCTGCACACCAACGCGCTCGACGAAGCCATTGCGCTGCCCACCGAGTTCAGCTCGCGCATCGCGCGCAACACGCAGCTCATCATCCAGGAAGAGACGCACATCACCAACGTGATCGATCCCTGGGCCGGCAGCTACATGATGGAAAAGCTCACGCAGGACATGGCCGATGCCGCCTGGACCATCATCGAAGAGGTCGAGGCCATGGGCGGCATGACCAAGGCCGTCGACAGCGGCTGGGCCAAGCTCAAGATCGAGGCGGCCGCCGCCGAGAAGCAGGCGCGCATCGACTCGGGCAAGGACGTGATCGTCGGCGTCAACAAGTACAAGCTGAAGAACGAAGACGCGATCGACAGCCTGTCGATCGACAACGTGAAGGTGCGCGACCAGCAGGTGGCGCGGCTGCAGGGCATTCGCGCCTCGCGCGACGCCGGCAAGGTGCAGGCCGCGCTCGACGCACTGACCGAAGCCGCCGAGAACGGCACGGGCAACCTGCTGGCGCTGAGCATCGACGCTGTGCGCCTGCGCGCCACGGTGGGCGAGATTTCCGACGCGCTCGAAAAGTCCTTCGGCCGCCATCGCGCCGACACGCAGAAGGTGACGGGCGTGTACGCCGCCGCGTACGACTCGGCGGAAGGCTGGGAAGCGCTGAAGACCGAGATCAACGCCTTCGCCGAGGCGCAAGGCCGCCGTCCGCGCGTGATGATTTCCAAGCTCGGGCAGGACGGGCACGACCGCGGCGCGAAGGTGGTGGCCACGGCGTTCGCCGACCTGGGCTTCGACGTGGACATGGGGCCGCTGTTCCAGACGCCTGAAGAATGCGCGCGGCAAGCGATTGAAAACGACGTGCATGCCGTCGGCGTGAGCACGCTCGCGGCCGGCCACAAGACGCTCGTGCCGGCCATCATCAACGAACTGAAGAAGCAGGGCGCGGACGACATCATCGTGTTCGTCGGCGGCGTGATTCCGCGCCAGGACTACGACTTTCTCTACGAGGCCGGCGTCAAGGGCATCTACGGACCGGGCACGCCCATTCCGGCCAGCGCCAAGGACGTGCTGGAGCAGATCCGCGCGGCCGTCGCGGCCTGAAGAAAAGCATCGACGTGAGCGATCTCTTGTCGCGGCTGTCGCTGCAGCCGGTCGATTCCGGCGACTTCGAGGACATGCTGGCCCTGCGCATCGACGCGATGCGCCCGAGCCTGGAGCGTGTCGGGCGCTTCGACGCCGCGCGTTCGCGCGAGCGCCTGAGCGCGGGCTTCGTCGTACCTTACATGCACCACATCGTGCTCGACGGCGACCAGCGTGTCGGCTTCGTCACGCTCAAGCCCGAAGGCACGGACGCGCTGCGCCTGGACCATCTCTATCTGCGCACGGGGTTCCAGGACCGGGGCATCGGCGAGTGGGTGATGCAGTGGGCCAAGGCGCAGGCGCGCGAACGGCAGCTCGACATCAAGCTCACCGCGCTCGTGCAAAGCGACGCCAACCGCTTCTACCTGCGGCACGGCTTCGTGCTCGAAGGCGAGGAGGGCGTCGACCTGCATTACCGCTGGCGGGTTCGGGAGGCCGTGTGCTGAGCGATTCGCTGCGCGCGCTCGAAAGCGCCGTCGTCGATTCGTCCGGCATGCCACAGCGCCGCGCGATCGCCAAGGCCATCACGCTGCTCGAATCGACGCGCACCGACCATCGCACGCAGGCCGACGAACTGCTCACGGCGCTGCTGCCGCGCACGGGCAACTCGTTTCGCCTCGGCATCTCGGGCGTGCCCGGCGTGGGCAAGTCGACCTTCATCGAAACGCTGGGCCTGCTGCTGATCGGCAAGGGCCATCGCGTGGCGGTGCTGACCATCGACCCGTCGTCCACCGTGTCGGGCGGCTCCATCCTCGGCGACAAGACGCGCATGGAGCGGCTGTCGGTGCACGAGCGCGCCTACATCCGGCCCAGCCCGTCGAGCGGCACGCTGGGCGGCGTGGCCGAGAAGACGCGCGAGGCCATGCTGGTGTGCGAGGCCGCCGGCTACGACGTCGTGATCGTCGAGACCGTGGGCGTGGGCCAGAGCGAAACGGCGGTGGCCGGCATGACCGACATGTTCGTGCTGATGCAGCTGCCCAACGCCGGCGACGACCTGCAGGCGATCAAGAAGGGCGTGATGGAAATCGCCGACCTCGTGGTCATCAACAAGGCCGACCTCGACAGCGCGGCCGCCACGCGCGCGCAGGCGCAGATCACATCGGCGCTGCGCCTGTTCGGCCACCAGGGCAACCCTGACCATGCGCACGCGGTGCATGACGCGCACAGCGGCGCCGAGGTGCGCTTCTGGCTGCCCAAGGTGCTGCAGCTGAGCGCGCTCGCGGGCACGGGCGTCGACGCATTCTGGGACGCCGTCACCCAATTCAGGCAACTGCAGACCGCCAACGGCAAGCTCGGCAAGCGCCGCGAGAAACAGGCCACCGCGTGGATGTGGGACCGCATCGACGCCGGGCTCAAGCAGGCCTTCAGGCATCACCCGCAGGTGCGCGAGCTCCTGCCGCAACTCACGCAGCAAGTGGCGCAGGGCACGCTGCCGGCCTCCACGGCGGCGCGCAGCCTGCTCGCGGCGGCGGCCATCACCGCCCGGCCATGACACGGCCGGCACCACACGACATTCAGGACCACAGCTTCGGAAGCACACCATGCAAGAACTGATCGAACAACTCGAAAAGCGCCGCGCCCAGGCGCGTCTCGGCGGCGGGCAGAAGCGCATCGACGCGCAACATGCCAAGGGCAAGCTCACGGCGCGAGAGCGCATCGAGCTGCTGCTCGACGACAACACGTTTGAAGAGTGGGACATGTTCGTCGAGCACCGCTCGGTGGACTTCGGCATGGCCGAGCAGAAGATCCCCGGCGACGGCGTGGTCACGGGCTACGGCATGATCAACGGGCGCCTGGTGTTCGTGTTCAGCCAGGACTTCACCGTGTTCGGCGGTGCGCTCAGCGAAGCGCATGCCGAAAAAATCTGCAAGGTGATGGACCAGGCCATGAAGGTCGGCGCACCGGTCATCGGCCTGAACGATTCGGGCGGCGCGCGCATCCAGGAAGGCGTGGCCTCGCTCGGCGGCTATGCGACGTGTTCCAGCGCAACGTCATGGCCTCGGGCGTGGTGCCGCAGATCAGCATGGTGATGGGCCCGTGCGCGGGCGGCGCGGTGTACTCGCCGGCCATGACCGACTTCATCTTCATGGTGAAGGACAGCAGCTACATGTTCGTCACCGGCCCCGACGTGGTGAAGACCGTGACGCACGAAAGCGTCACGGCCGAGGAACTGGGCGGCGCCGTCACCCACACCACGCGCAGCGGCGTGGCCGACATGGCGTTCGAGAACGACGTCGAGGCGCTCATGATGCTGCGCCGGCTGTACAACTACCTGCCGCTGAACAACCGCGAGAAGCCGCCGGTGCGCCTGGGCAACAACGGTCAGGGCGATCCGGCCGACCGGCCCGACTATTCGCTCGACACGCTGGTACCCGACAACCCGAACAAGCCCTACGACATCAAGGAACTGATCCTGAAGGTGGTGGACGACGGCGACTTCTTCGAGCTGCAGCCCGACTACGCGAAGAACATCGTGATCGGTTTCGCGCGTATGGAAGGCCAGACCATCGGCATCGTGGCCAACCAGCCGCTGGTGCTGGCGGGTTGCCTGGACATCAAGAGCAGCATCAAGGCCGCGCGCTTCGTGCGCTTCTGCGATGCGTTCAACATTCCGGTCGTCACCTTCGTCGACGTGCCCGGCTTCATGCCCGGGACGGGGCAGGAGTACGGCGGCATCATCAAGCACGGCGCCAAGCTGCTCTATGCCTACGCCGAGTGCACGGTGCCGAAGATCACCGTCATCACGCGCAAGGCCTATGGCGGTGCGTATGACGTGATGGCGTCCAAGCATTTGCGCGGCGACGTCAACCTGGCCTGGCCGCGCGCCGAGATCGCGGTGATGGGCGCGAAGGGCGCGGTGGAAATCATCTTCCGCGAAGACAAGAACGACCCCGAGAAGCTGGCCGCCCGCGAGGCCGAATACAAGGCGCGCTTCGCCAACCCGTATGTGGCCAGCGCACGCGGCTACATCGACGACGTGATCCTGCCGCACGAAACGCGCAAGCGCATCTGCCGCTCGCTGGTGATGCTGCGCGAGAAAAAGCTCGAGAACCCGTGGCGCAAGCACGGGAATATTCCGCTGTGATTCAACGCTCTGTCCGGCTTCTGGTTCCCGGGCTGGCCATGCTGGTCACCGCATGGGGATGCAGTGCCGCCAATTTGAAGTTGCCGGCATTCGACGCGCGCGGCGTTCAATGCGGACTGCTTCTCAAGGCGCTGCATGTCCCCGCAAAAGCAGAGGCGAGTCGCTCGTCGGACTCGTCCGATACGGCGCGTGCAGAGGCGCTTGCGCAACTGATGGCTCCACTCAAGAGCGAGTACGAGCGACTGCTTGCTGGCCGGGAAAAGTCGGTGCCTGCGTCGGGCGCGGCGATGAGTTGAAAGTCGTTGCGTCCGCCTGCGCGGCACGCTTGTTCCCGCAGGCATCCGAGGCTACGGTCAGACGATGCGGTGAAACGTGGCAAACCTCTTTCATCCCTGCGGTCATGCGATTCAAAGGGCGCCCATTGTCCGAAGCTCAGTTCGTGCTGAAGTCCATGGGCACAGGGGCTTCCGATGCGAGCGATGCAAGGCTGCTCGAGTTCTTCTACGCCTATCCCATGGACTCATACCGTGAACCGATGGCAATCACGCGAACGACGGGTGCGTGGCTTGAAAAATGTTTGACAGAGACATAGGCCGTCTGGCCGGCAAGTCTGACAAGTGCGAAACATCATCTTGATGAGAAATGAGTAAGGCAAATGTTCAAGAAAATACTGATCGCCAACCGCGGTGAAATCGCCTGCCGCGTCATCCAGACCGCAAAGAAGATGGGCATCCTCACGGTGGCGGTTTATTCCGACGCCGACAAGGAAGCCCGGCACGTCGAGCTGGCCGACGAGGCCGTGCACATCGGCGCCGCGCCCAGCCGCGAGAGCTACCTGCAGGCCGACCGCATCATCGCGGCCTGCAAGCAGACCGGCGCGCAGGCCGTGCACCCGGGCTACGGCTTCCTGTCGGAGAACGAAGCCTTCGCGCGCAAGGTCGAGGAAGAGGGCATTGCCTTCATCGGGCCGAAGCACTATTCGATCGCGGCGATGGGCGACAAGATCGCCTCGAAGAAGCTCGCGAACGAAGCCAAGGTCAACACCATTCCGGGCTGGAACGACGCCATCGAGACGGCCGAGCGCGCCGTGGAGATTGCGAAGGAAATCGGCTACCCGGTGATGATCAAGGCCTCGGCCGGCGGCGGCGGCAAGGGCCTGCGCGTGGCCTTCAACGACAAGGAAGCCTTCGAGGGCTTCACCTCGTGCCGTAACGAGGCGCGCAACAGCTTCGGCGACGACCGCGTGTTCATCGAGAAGTTCGTCGAGGAGCCGCGCCACATCGAGATCCAGGTGCTGGGCGACTCGCACGGCAACGTCATCTACCTGAACGAGCGCGAATGCTCCATTCAGCGGCGCCACCAGAAGGTGATCGAGGAGGCGCCTTCGCCCTTCATCAGCGACGCCACGCGCAAGGCGATGGGCGAGCAGGCGGTGCAGTTGGCCAAGGCCGTGAAGTACCAGAGCGCGGGCACGGTGGAGTTCGTGGTCGGCAAGGACCAGAGCTTCTACTTCCTCGAGATGAACACGCGCCTGCAGGTGGAGCATCCGGTGACGGAGTGCATCACCGGCCTCGACCTGGTCGAGCTGATGATCCGCGTGGCGGCCGGCGAGAAGCTGCCGCTGACGCAGGCCGAGGTGAAGCGCGAAGGCTGGGCCATCGAGTGCCGCATCAACGCCGAAGACCCGTTCCGCAACTTCCTGCCGTCGACCGGGCGCCTGGTGAAGTTCCAGCCGCCGGCCGAGACCATGTTCGCGAGCGACACCGGGCACCTGAACGGCGTGCGCGTGGACACGGGCGTGTACGACGGCGGCGAGATCCCGATGTACTACGACTCGATGATCGCCAAGCTCATCGTGCACGGCAAGGACCGCCAGCATGCGATTGCCCGCATGCGCGAGGCGCTCAACGGCTTCGTGATCCGCGGCATCAGCAGCAACATTCCGTTCCAGGCGGCGCTGCTGGCGCATCCGAAGTTCGTGGCGGGTGATTTCAACACCGGCTTCATCGCCGAGCACTACGGCAAGGGCTTCCATGCCGAAGACGTGCCGCACACCGACCCGTCGTTCCTGGTGGCGCTCGCGGCCTATGTGCATCGCCGCTACCGTGCGCGCGCGTCGGGCATCAGCGGGCAGCTCGAAGGCCACGGCGTGAAGGTGGGCGAGCAGTTCGTGGTGGTGGAGATGGGGCCGGAAGGCAAGCACGTGCACCACCCGGTGTCGGTGTCCGACTTCCAGGGCAAGACCGGCGCGAGCGCGGTGGCCGTGGGCGGCAAGAACTACAAGATCGACAGCAGCTTCGCACTGGGCGCGATCCGCGTGCAGGGCATCGTCAACGACAAGCCCTTCACGGCGCAGGTGGAGCGCGGCGCGGGCAAGAACCCGCTGGCGCTGCGCGTGTCGCACGACGGCACGCAGATCGAGACGATGGTGCTGTCGCCGCTGGGTGCGCGCCTGCTGGAGCTGATGCCCTACAAGGCGCCGCCCGACCTGAGCAAGTTCCTGATGTCGCCGATGCCGGGCCTCCTGGTCGAGGTGTCGGTGCAGCCGGGGCAGCAGGTGCAGGCCGGTGAGAAGCTCGCCGTGATCGAGGCGATGAAGATGGAGAACGTGCTGTTCGCCACGCAGGACGGCGTGGTGGGCAAGATTTCCGCGAACAAGGGCGAGTCCCTCGCGGTGGACCAGATCATCATGGAGTTCAACTGATGGGTGCCAACGACCTGCAACAAGCGATCACGCTGCACCGACCGGCAGCGCCGGTCGCTCCCAAGGCCACGGACCGCTGGTCGGTCGAGGCCATCCAGGCGCTGCTCGACAAGCCGTTCATGGAACTGCTGTTCGAGGCGCAGACCGTGCACCGCGAACATTTCCCCGCCGGCGACATCGAGCTGGCCACGCTGCTGTCGGTCAAGACCGGCGGCTGCCCCGAGAACTGCGGCTACTGCCCGCAGTCGGCCGAGTTCGATACCGGCGTGAAGGCGCAGAAGCTCATGGAGGTCGACGAGGTGGTGCGCGCCGCGCAGGCCGCCAAGGACGCCGGCGCCACGCGCTTCTGCATGGGCGCCGCATGGCGCGCGCCGAAGGACCGCGACGTCGAGAAGGTGGCCGTGCTGGTCGAGGCCGTGAAGGGGCTGGGCATGCAGACCTGCGCCACGCTCGGCATGCTGGAGCCGCACCATGCGCAGCAGCTCAAGGCCGCGGGCTTGGACTACTACAACCACAACCTGGACACGGCGCCCGAGTACTACACAGACGTGGTCGACACGCGCACCTACCAAGACCGGCTGAACACGCTGGCCCACGTGCGCAGCGCCGGCATCAGCGTGTGCTGCGGCGGCATCGTCGGCATGGGCGAGGCACCGGTGCACCGCGCGGGGCTGATCGCGCAGTTGGCCAACCTGAACCCGTACCCGGAGTCGGTGCCCATCAACAGCCTGGTGCGCGTGCCCGGCACGCCGCTGGCCGACTCGGAGCCGGTCGACCCCTTCGACTTCGTGCGCATGATCGCGGTCGCGCGCATCACCATGCCGACCGCGCGCGTGCGGCTGTCGGCCGGTCGCCAGCAGATGGGCGACGCCGTGCAGGCGCTGTGCTTCATGGCGGGCGCGAATTCGATCTTCTACGGCGACAAGCTGCTCGTGACGGGCAACCCCGACGTCGAGGCCGACACGGTGCTGCTGCGCAAGCTCGGCCTCAACGCCCGCCAGGTCGCGGCGCAGGAAGAAGGTTGCGCTGCATGACCACGCGTCCGTTCAAGGTGCTGGGCATCCAGCAGATCGCCATCGGCGGCCCCGACAAGCTGCGGCTGCAGAAGCTGTGGGTCGACATGCTGGGGCTCGAGGTCACGGGCACGTTCAAGAGCGAGCGCGAGAACGTCGACGAAGACATCTGCGCGATGGGCGTGGGCCCGTTCAAGGTCGAGGTCGACCTGATGCAGCCGCTGGACCCCGAGAAGAAGCCGGCCGTGCACACCACGCCGCTGAACCACGTGGGCCTGTGGATCGACGACCTGCCCAAGGCCGTCGAATGGCTGACCGCGCAGGGCGTGCGCTTTGCGCCGGGCGGCATCCGCAAGGGCGCGGCCGGCTTCGACATCTGCTTCCTGCACCCGAAGGCGAACGACGAGTTTCCGATCGCGGGCGAGGGCGTGCTGATCGAGATGGTGCAGGCGCCGGCGGAAGTGGTGGCGGCTTTCACTGCGCTCGCGGCTACGCGTTGAGCACCTTCTTGATCGGCGGCTTCACGTCGGAACGCTGAGGCGGCAGCATCGGCAGGTGCTCGCGCGCCGGGTTCAGGATGATCGAGGTCGCCGTCTCGGTGAGGATGCAGAACTTGGTGACCACCGCGTCGAGGTGGCTCACGTCGATCACCGCGATTTCGAGGATCCAGCTGTCCTCGCCGGTCACGTTGTAGGCATTGACGCATTCGGGCGTCTGCTGCACCAGCTCGACGACGCGCGCGTAGTCGGCGCGGCCCACGCGGATGATGGCGCGGATGCCGTAGCCCAGCTTGCCAAGGTTGACGGTGGCGCGGTAGCCGCTGATGACGCCCGCGGCTTCCAGCTTCTTCACGCGCTCGGTCACCGCCGGCTGGCTCAGGTGCACGCGGCGGCCCAGTTCGGCCATGGTCAGGCGCGCATCGTCCTGCAGTTCGGCCAGGATGCGGGTGTCGTGCGCATCCAATGAGGGGTTCAAGGAAAAGTCCATGCAACTCCTTTAAATCGACGGTGAGGGGCGGGCAGAAGCATGAGATTTGCATGGCTTCCGGTAGATGGCTTTCATACCATGGCCGCAAAGAAATCCCAACATCAGAACCCCTCGACATGCCCACCCTCGCTTCTCCCGCCCATGCCGCGCCAACGGCGGGCCGCCCCGGACTGCCGCCGCTGTTGTGGCTGTGCCTTGCCGCCACCTGGGTGGTCTGGGGCTCGACCTACCTGGCCATCAAATATGCGCTGGTGAGTTTTCCGCCGTTCCTGCAGATGGGCTCGCGCTTCCTGTTCGCGGGCCTGCTGCTCGCGGTGTGGATGCGCTGGCGCGGCGCGCCGTGGCCATCGCCAGTGCAGTGGCGCAATGCCTTCGTCGTGGGCGCGCTGATGCTCGGCGGAGGCATGGGCGGCACGGCGCATGCCGAGGTGTCGATCGGTTCGGGGCTGGTGGTTGCGTTCATCGCGGTGATTCCGCTGCTGATCGCGTTGCTCAACCTGATCTGGGGCGTGAAGCCGTCGCGGCTGGAGGCCGCGGGCATTGCGGTCGGCCTCGTCGGCGTGTTGATGCTGACGCAGGGCAGCGGCTTCAAGTCGTCGCCCGAGGGGCTGGTGGCCCTGTGCGTCGCCTGTGTCTGCTGGTCGCTGGGCAGCGTGTTGAGCCAGCGCAGCCTGCCGCTGGCGCCCGGTGCGATGGGGTTCGCGAGCGAGATGCTGTGCGGCGGCGTGGTGCTGATGGTGCTGGCCGCCATCTCCGGCGAAACGATGAGTTGGCCGCTGCAGGCCGAGGCGGTGGCCGCGTGGATCTACCTCGTGGTGTTCGGCTCGCTGATTGCCTTCAACGCGTACATGGTGCTGCTGGCCAGGGCGCCGGCGGCGCTGGCGTCGAGCTACACCTTCGTGAACCCGGTGATCGCGATGCTGCTGGGCGTGTGGATCGCCGGCGAGGCCGTCACGCGCTTCGAGTGGTACGCCGTGGGCGTGGTGCTGGCGGGGGTGCTGCTGTTGCTGTTCAAGCGCCGGGGCGGCGCCACACCGCAAGCGTAGCGGCCAGCAGCCACATGCCGGCCGCGCAGCCGCGGTTCATGGCCTTGAGGCCGCGCTGCGACAGAAAGCGCACGGCCTGCGTGCCGGCACCCGCGTAGGCCAACATCACGCAAGTATCGAGCACGACGAACACGGCGCCCAACACCAGGTACTGCGGGCCCTGCGGCTTCGCGATGTCGACGAACTGCGGCAGGAAGGCCGCGAAGAATAGCACGGTCTTGGGGTTCGACAGCGCCACGGCCAGGCTGCGCAGTAGCGCGGTGCGGCCGTGTGGACGCAGTGCCACCGGCGACTTGGCCAGCGCGGTGCGCAGGTCGGTCGTCTCGCTGCGCCAGAGCTTGATGCCCAGCCATACGAGATAAGCCACGCCCGCGACGCGGATCGCGTTGAAGAGCCACTCGGAAGCCGCCAGCAGCGACCCCAGCCCGAGCGCGACGACCGCGATCAGCGTGACGCTGCCGAGCGAGGCACCCGCGATGCCCCAGCTCGCGCGGCGCATGCCGCCTTCGATGCCGTTGGACAGCGCCAGCAGCATCGTCGGCCCCGGAATCAGCGCCAGCGCGAGCGAAGCGACGGCGTAGATGAGCAGGGTGTCGAGCGTCATGGTTTGGTGGCCTGTGCGCGTTGTTGCGAGGCGGCGCGGGCACGGGCCAGCGCGGCTTCGACGATGGAGCGCTTGCGGGCGCTGGCGTCTTGCGGGGCTTGTGCCTCCGGGGCTTTTTCCGCAAGGCGCGCATCGGTGTTGCGGTGCTTGCCGTGCAGGTCGTAGCGGCGTCGCGCGCTCGCGGCCTGCTCGGGCGACCAGGCTTGCCAGCCGGTGCGTCCGGGCGTCTCGACCTCGAGCGAGATGCAGTCGACGGGACAGACCGGAATGCACAGCTCGCAGCCCGTGCAATGGGCTTCGATCACGGTGTGCATGCGCTTGTTGATGCCGACGATGGCGTCGGTCGGGCAGGCATCCAGGCACAGCGTGCAGCCGATGCACCAGGCCTCGTCGATCACGGCCATGGCGCGCGGGCCTTCGGTGCCGCATTCGGGGTCGAGGGGCAGCGGGGCGCGGCCTGTGAGCTGCGCAAGCCGTGTGATGCCTTCGGCACCGCCCGGCGGGCACTGGTTGATGCCGGCCTCGTCGTCGGCCACGGCCTGCGCGTAGCTCGCGCAATCGGGGTAGCCGCACCGTGTGCACTGCGTTTGCGGCAGTGCGTCGTTGATGCGCGCGGCGAGCCCGTTCACTTCAGGAAAGGCGCGCTTCAGCGCGCGGCGGCGGCGCCGAGCTTCTTGCGGGCCACGGGCTTTTTCACGGCGACGGTTGCCGCCTTGCGGGCGGGGACCTTCTTGGCGGCGACGGCCGGGGCGGCCGCAGCCTTGCGGCCCGGCTTCACGGTGTCTTCGGCGGCCAGCGCATCGCGGGCGCTGGCACGGCGCTGCGGCTGGTCGTTGGCGGCGATGAACTTCACGACCTTCGGGTAGACCAGCTCGCGCCAGCGGCGGCCGCTGAAGATGCCGTAGTGGCCCGCGCCCTTGACTTCGTAGTGCTCGCGCTGCGAATCGTCGATGCCGGTGCACAGGCTGTGCGCGGCTTCGGTCTGGCCCGAGCCCGAGATGTCGTCGAGTTCGCCTTCGACGGTGAGCAGGGCGGTCGAGTGAATGTCTTGCGGGCGCACGCGCTCCACCTGGCCGTCGGGGTTCTTGACGTCCCAGGTGCCGTTGACCAGGTCGAACTCCTGGAACACGGTGCGGATGGTCTCCAGGTAGTAGTCGGCGTCCATGTCGAGCACGGCGTTGTACTCGTCGTAGAACTTGCGGTGGGCCTCGGCGCTGGCGTCGTCGCCCTTGATGAGGTCCTTGAAGTAGTCGTAGTGGCTGGTGGCGTGGCGGTCGGGGTTCATGGCCACGAAGCCGGTGTGCTGCAGGAAGCCCGGGTACACGCGGCGGCCTTCACCGGGGAAGCCTTGCGGCACGCGGTAGATCACATTGTTCTCGAACCACTCGAAGCTCTTGTTCATCGCGAGGTTGTTGACCGCCGTGGGCGACTTGCGCGCGTCGATGGGGCCGCCCATCATGGTCATGGTCAGCGGCAGCGGCTCGCCGCGGCTGGCCATGAGCGACACGGCCGCGAGCACGGGCACGGTCGGCTGGCACACGCTCACCACGTGGCAATTGCCGTATTCGGACTGCAGCAGGCGAATGAACTCCTGCACGTAGTTGATGTAGTCGTCCAGGTGGAATTCGCCTTCGGACAGCGGCACGAGACGCGCGTTCTTCCAGTCGGTGATGTAGACCTTGTGGTCCTGCAGCATGGTGCGCACGGTGTCGCGCAGCAGCGTGGCGTAGTGGCCCGACAGGGGCGCCACGATCAGCACCACGGGCTGGCTCTTGAGCGTCTTGAGGATGTGCGGCTCGTCGGTGAAGCGCTTGAAGCGGCGCAGCTCGCAGAAGGGCTTGTCGAGCTCGATGGCTTCCTGGATGACGACTTCTTCGCCGTCGACCTTCACCGACTTGATGTTGAACTCGGGCTTCTCGTAGTCCTTGCCGAGGCGATAGAGCAGGTCGTAGCCCGCGGCCATGCGCTGGGCCATGGGCAACTGGCCCCACACGGCGCCCTGGCCGTAGAGCTTGGATGCCGCCTGGGCGAAGTCCGAGAACGGCTCCATCAAGGAACGCTGGGCTTCGTAGAGTTGATAGAGCATCGCTGGTCTTGGAGTTGAATGTTGCGGTGCAATATATCAGCGCATTCGCTGCGTTGCAGGGGGCCTAACCCCTACACCGACCCCGCCGCGAGGGTGCTTCCGCGCAAGAGCGTGAAGGAATCGTCGCTGGGACGGATTCCCTCACACTTTGCTGTCACTTAGATGACTTTGGCAATCGACGCGCAGACGTGGTCGATGTTCTTGCTGTTGAGCGCGGCCACGCACATGCGGCCGGTGTCGGTGCCGTACACGCCGAACTCGTTGCGCAGGCGCACCATCTGGTCCTTGGTCAGGCCCGAGTAGCTGAACATGCCGATCTGGGTGGTGATGAAGCTCATGTCTTCCTTCACGCCGGCGGCCTTCAGGCCGTCGACCAGCTTCTGGCGCATGGCCTTGATGCGCACGCGCATCTCGCCCAGCTCTTTTTCCCACAGGGCGCGCAGCTCGGGGTTGTTGAGCACCGCGGCCACCACGGCGCCGCCGTGCGTGGGCGGGTTGCTGTAGTTGGTGCGAATGGCGATCTTGAGTTGCGACAGCACGCGGCCGGCTTCTTCCTTGTTCTCGCACAGCACCGACAGGGCGCCGACGCGCTCGCCGTACAGGCTGAAGCTCTTGGAGAACGAGGTCGAGACGAAGAAGGTCAGGCCCGCGTCGACGAACTTGGCGACGGCGGCGCCGTCTTCCTTCAGGCCGTAGCCGAAGCCCTGGTAGGCCATGTCCAGGAAGGGCACCAGGCCCTTGGCCTTGACGGCGGCAACCACCTGGTCCCACTGGGCCGCGGTGATGTCGTAGCCGGTCGGGTTGTGGCAGCAGGCGTGCAGCACGACGATGGTGCCGGCCGGTGCCGCGTTCAGGGCGGCCAGCATGCCGTCGAAGTTGACGCCGCGCGTGGCCGCGTCGTAGTAGGGGTAGCTTTCGACTTCGAAGCCGGCGTTGGTGAACAGCGCGCGGTGGTTTTCCCAGCTCGGGTCGCTGATCAGCACCTTGGCGGAGGGGCTGAGCTTCTTCAGGAAGTCGCGCCGACCTTCAGGCCGCCCGTGCCGCCGATGGCCTGGATGGTGGCCACGCGGCCGGAGGTGACGGGTTCGCTGTCGGCGCCGAAGACCAGTGCCTTGACGGCGTTGTCGTACGCCACGATGCCGTCGATGGGCAGATAACCGCGCGCCGTGGGCGCTTTCATCATGTTCTGTTCCGCGGCCTGCACGCATTCGAGCAGGGGCAGCTTGCCGTTGTCGTCGTAATAGACGCCGACGCCGAGGTTGACCTTGTTGGGGTTGGTGTCGGCTGCAAATTGCTCGTTGAGGCCGAGGATCGGGTCGCGCGGTGCCATTTCGACCGCGGTGAACATAGACATGGAAAGGTCCTTTGGGATGAAAGCTTCGCTGCAACCGGAGGAGGCTTTATGCTTTCCGGTTGCCTTGAATTTTACCGGCGCGAGCGCCACCTGTCGGGAACAGCCATGCCAGAGAACAACGAAGCCATAGCAGACCTGAAGAAACTGGACCCGATCGGGCCGGGGAAACAGGGCGAATTCATCAAATATCCCGGCTCGCCTTTCGAGCTGTTCCAGCCCTATCCGCCGGCCGGCGACCAGCCCAAGGCCATCGACGGCCTGGTCGAGGGCGTGCTCGACGGCGAGGTGTACCAGACCCTGCTGGGCGTGACCGGTTCGGGCAAGACTTTCACCATGGCCAACGTGATCGCCCGGCTGGGCCGACCGGCCATCGTGTTCGCGCCCAACAAGACGCTGGCCGCGCAGCTGTACAGCGAGTTCCGCGAGTTCTTTCCGAAGAACGCGGTCGAGTACTTCGTCAGCTATTACGACTACTACCAGCCCGAGGCCTACGTGCCGCAGCGCGACCTGTTCATCGAGAAAGACTCCTCGATCAACGAGCACATCGAGCAGATGCGGCTGTCGGCCACCAAGAGCGTGCTGGAGCGCCGCGACACGGTCATCGTGGCCACAGTGAGCGCCATCTACGGCATCGGCACGCCCGAGGACTACATGGAGATGCGGCTGATTGCCCGCGTCGGCGACAAGGTCGGCCAGCGCGACCTGATCTCGCGGCTGATCCGCATGCAGTACCTGCGCAACGAGCAGGACTTTGCGCGCGGCACCTTTCGCGTGCGCGGCGACACCATCGACGTGTTCCCGGCGGAGCACAGCGAGTTGGCGATCCGCTTCGAGCTGTTCGATGACGAGATCGAGTCTTTGCAGCTGTTCGACCCGCTCACCGGGCGCATCCGCCAGAAGGTGCCGCGCTTCACGGTGTACCCGTCGAGCCACTACGTGACGCCGCGCGACAAGGTCATGGCGGCGGTCGAGACCATCAAGATCGAGCTGGCCGAACGGCTCAAGGAGCTGGTGGGCGCGGGCAAGCTGGTCGAGGCGCAGCGGCTGGAGCAGCGCACCCGTTTCGACCTGGAAATGCTCGCCGAAATCGGCCACTGCAAGGGCATCGAGAACTACACGCGCCACCTGTCGGGCGCGGCCCCCGGCGACCCGCCGGCCACGCTGACCGACTACATGCCCAAGGATTCGCTGATGTTCCTGGACGAGAGCCACCAGATGGTCGGCCAGCTCAGCGCCATGTACAACGGCGACCGGGCGCGCAAGACCACGCTGGTCGAATACGGCTTTCGCCTGCCGAGCGCGCTGGACAACCGGCCGCTCAAGCTCGAGGAGTTCGAGGCGCGCGTGCGCCAGTGCATCTTCGTGTCGGCCACGCCGGCGCAGTACGAGAAGGACCATGCCGGCAACGTGGTCGAGCAGCTGGTGCGGCCCACCGGCCTGATCGACCCCGAGGTCGAGGTGCGCCCCGCCACCCACCAGGTGGACGACGTGCTGGGCGAGATCCGCATCCGCGTGGAAAAGAACGAGCGCGTGCTCATCACCACGCTGACCAAGCGCATGGCCGAGCAACTGACCGACTACCTGGGCGACAACGGCGTGAAGGTGCGCTACCTGCACAGCGACGTCGACACGGTCGAGCGGGTCGAGATCCTGCGCGACCTGCGGCTGGGCACTTTCGACGTGCTGGTGGGCATCAACCTGCTGCGCGAGGGGCTGGACATTCCCGAGGTGTCGCTGGTGGCGATCCTGGACGCCGACAAGGAAGGCTTCCTGCGCGCCGAGCGCTCGCTGATCCAGACCATCGGCCGGGCGGCGCGGAACCTGGGCGGCAAGGCCATCCTGTACGCCGACCGCATGACCGACTCGATGAGAAAGGCCATCGACGAGACCGAGCGTCGCCGTGCCCGGCAGATCGCCCACAACGAGGCCAACGGCATCACGCCGCGCAGCATCGTCAAGCAGGTGCGCGACCTGATCGACGGCGTCTACAGCGAGAAGACGGGCAAGGAAATGGCCAAGCTCGACCTGGAACGCGCCAAGGTCGAGGACATGAGCGAAAAAGACATCGCCCGGGAAATCAAGCGGCTCGAAAAGCAGATGCTGGAGCACGCCCGGAACCTCGAATTCGAGAAGGCGGCCCGGGTGCGCGACCAGTTGGCGCTGCTGCGGGAGCAGGCTTTCGGGGCCGCCGGCGGCGACAACATCGCGGTTTTGCCGCAGTAGTCCGGTGCTAGGTCAAAGGTTCATATTCTTCAAGCGAGCCGCGCTGGGGTTTACCCCAGCAGAGTTCGGGGCCTTCTGTTATACTTGAGCGAAATACTCAACAACAAAAAAAGAACTTCGCGATGAAGGACCGACTCCTACCGGCTGGTTCACCAGCGTCAGGGGTCGGGCAGGGCGGAGACGAAGTCACCGCGGTCCAAGACCACGGTGTCATTTCAACGGTAAGCACTTGAAGGAGCTTGCGATGCGTCTCACTACCAAAGGCCGTTTTGCGGTCACGGCAATGATCGATCTGGCGTTGCGTCAGAACACCGGTCCGGTCACGCTGGCCGCGATCAGCCAGCGGCAGCAGATTTCGCTGTCCTACCTCGAACAGCTGTTCGGCAAGCTGCGTCGCCATGAACTGGTCGAGTCGACCCGTGGCCCCGGCGGCGGCTACAGCCTCGGTCGCAAGGCGGCGGACATCACCGTGGCCGACATCATTGTTTCCGTCGATGAGCCCATCGACGCCACGCAATGCGGCGGCAAGGAAAACTGCCTGGGCGAAGCCGGCCGTTGCATGACGCACGAACTGTGGGCCTCGCTGAACCAGCGCATGGTCGAGTTCCTCGATTCCGTCACGCTGCAGAAGCTGGTCGACGACCAGATCGCCAAGGGCGTGCAGATCGAGAACAAGCCGGTCGTCAAGCGCGCCATTTCGGCCCAGCCGGTGGTCAAGCCGATTCGCGTGAACGCGCCGAATTCGGTGTTCGCCCTCGGCAACGTCTTCGCAAAGTCCTGAGTCCCCTGATTCCCGGCGCGCTTCGGGCGCCGGCACGAGCAGCAGCCCAGATCAAAAAACAACCCCCACGCCAGCACGAGCCAGCCATGGACGTAACTCCTCATTTCCCGATCTATCTCGACTACGGCGCGACCACGCCGGTCGACCCGCGTGTGGTCGACGCCATGATTCCCTGGTTGCGCGAACACTTCGGCAACCCGGCGTCGCGCAGCCACGCCTGGGGCTGGGAGGCTGAAGAGGCGGTCGAGAAAGCGCGCGGCCAGGTGGCCGAGCTGATCAACGCCGATCCGCGCGAAATCGTCTGGACGTCGGGCGCCACCGAGTCGATCAATCTCGCGCTCAAGGGCGCGGCCCAGTTCTACAAGGGCAAGGGCAAGCACCTGATCACGCTGAAGACCGAGCACAAGGCCGTGCTCGACACCATGCGCGAGCTGGAGCGCCAGGGCTTCGAAGTGACCTACCTCGACGTCGAGGAAAACGGTCTGGTCGACCTCGAGAAGTTCAAGGCCGCCATCCGCCCCGACACCATCCTGGCCAGCGTGCTGTTCGTGAACAACGAAATCGGCGTGATCCAGGACGTGGTCGCGCTCGGCAACGTGTGCCGCGAAAAGGGCGTGATCTTCCACGTCGACTCGGCCCAGGCCACCGGCAAGGTCGACATCGACATCACCCAGCTGCCCATCGACCTGATGAGCCTGGCCTCGCACAAGACCTACGGCCCCAAGGGCATCGGCGCGCTGTACGTGCGCCGCAAGCCGCGCGTGCGGCTCGAGGCGCAAATGCACGGCGGTGGCCACGAGCGCGGCATGCGTTCGGGCACGCTGCCCACGCACCAGATCGTCGGCATGGGCGAGGCCTACCGCATCGCCAAGCTCGAAATGAAGGACGACATCGCCCATGCGCGCCGCCTGCAGAAGCGCCTGCTCGACGGCCTGAAGGACGTCGAACAGGTCTTCATCAACGGCGACCTCGAGCACCGCGTGCCGCACAACCTGAACATGAGCTTCAACTACGTCGAGGGCGAGTCGCTGATCATGGGCATCAAGGGCCTGGCGGTGTCGTCGGGTTCGGCCTGCACCTCTGCCAGCCTGGAGCCCAGCTATGTGCTGCGCGCCCTGGGCCGCAGCGACGAGCTGGCCCACAGCAGCCTTCGCATGACCATCGGCCGTTTCACGACCGAAGAAGAAATCGACTACGCCATTTCGACCATCAAGCACAACGTTGCCAAGCTGCGCGAGCTGAGCCCCCTGTGGGAGATGTTCCAGGACGGCGTCGACATCAGCACGATCCAGTGGTCGGCCCACTGACGCCCGACCGCACCCGGCTCCACGATTGAACAAAGTTTGAGAGGTACACCATGGCATATTCTTCCAAGGTCATCGACCACTACGAAAACCCCCGCAACGTCGGCTCCTTCGAAAAGGGCGACGACTCCGTTGGCACCGGCATGGTCGGCGCCCCGGCTTGCGGCGACGTGATGAAGCTGCAGATCAAGGTCAACCCGGAAACCGGCGTGATCGAAGACGCACGCTTCAAGACCTACGGCTGCGGCTCGGCCATCGCCTCGTCGTCGCTCGTGACCGAATGGGTCAAGGGAAAGACGCTGGACGAAGCAGCTGCGCTGAAGAATGCGCAAATCGCCGAAGAACTGGCGCTGCCGCCGGTCAAGATCCACTGCTCCATCCTGGCCGAAGACGCCATCAAGGCCGCCGTGAGCGACTACAAGGCCAAGCACGGCGTGAAGACCGCCGAAGCGGAAGCCGTCCACTGACATGGCCGTCACGCTGACCGAAGCCGCTGCGCGACACGTCACCCGCTACCTCGGCAAGCGAGGCAAGGGCGTGGGCGTGCGGCTGGGCGTGAAGACCACCGGCTGCTCGGGCCTGGCCTACAAGCTCGAGTACGTGGACGAGTTCGCCCCTGAAGACGTGGTGTTCGAAGACCACGGCGTGAAGGTGCTGGTCGACCCGAAGAGCCTGGCCTACATCGACGGCACGCAGCTCGACTTCGTGCGCGAAGGCCTGAACGAAGGCTTCAAGTTCATCAACCCGAACGAGCGCGACCGTTGCGGTTGCGGCGAGAGCTTTCGCATCTGATGCGCCGTCGCTAACCGCGACCACAGCCGCCACCATGTCATGTGCTGGCGGTTTTTTATTGCCATGAACCTGAACGACACCGACTTTCAACTGTTCGCCGTCCCCGCGACTTTCGCGCAGGACCGCGCCGCGCTCGACGCGCGCTGGAAAGAGCTGCAGCGTGAAGCCCACCCCGACCGCTTTGCCGCGCAGGGCGCCGCGGCGCAGCGCGTGGCCATGCAGTGGTCGGTGCGCATCAACGAGGCCTACCAGCGGCTGAAAGACCCGATCCGCCGGGCCAGCTACATCTGCGAGCTGCACGACGCGCCGCTGAACGCCGAGAACAACACGGCGATGCCGCCCGAGTTCCTGATGCAGCAGATGGAGTGGCGCGAGGCGCTCGACGATGTCGAGGACATGGCTTCGCTCGAGAAGCTGCAAGCCGAGGTCGAAGCGGCCGCGCGCGCGCACTGTCGTCGCTCGACTGGCTGATCGACGAAAAGGGCGACTACCCCGCCGCCGCGCAGCAGGTGAGAGCCCTCATGTTCATTGAGCGCTTCGGACAGGACGTCGAAGCCAAATTCGATCAGTTGGGACAATAGAGGCATGGCTCTTCTTCAGATTTCCGAACCCGGCCAGGCGCCCGATCCGCACCAGCGCCGCATTGCCGTGGGCATCGACCTGGGCACCACGCATTCGCTGGTGGCCTCGGTGCGCAACGGCGTGGCCGAATGCCTGCCCGACGAACAGGGCCGCGTGCTGCTGCCTTCGGCCGTGCGCTACCTCGCGGGCGACCGCCGCCAGATCGGCTTCGACGCGCTCGCCGCGCGCGCGCAGGACCCGGCCAACACCATCACCTCGGTGAAGCGGCTCATGGGCCGCGGCCTGGCCGACATCGCCAACCGTGAGGCGATGTCGTACCGCATCGGGGGCAGCGACGGCGGCATGGTGGCGATCCGCACCCTGGCGGGCGACAAGTCGCCGGTCGAGATCAGCGCCGAGATTTTGGCCACGCTGCGCTACCGCGCCCAGGACACCTTCGACGACGACGAGCTCTACGGTGCCGTCATCACCGTGCCCGCCTACTTCGACGAGGGCCAGCGCCAGGCCACCAAGGACGCGGCGCAACTCGCCGGCCTCAACGTGCTGCGCCTGATCAGCGAACCCACGGCCGCGGCCATCGCCTACGGCCTGGACAACGCGAGCGAAGGCGTCTACGCGGTCTACGACCTGGGCGGCGGCACCTTCGACATCTCGATCCTGCGGCTCACGCAGGGCGTGTTCGAGGTGATTGCCACCGGCGGCGACTCGGCCCTCGGCGGTGACGACTACGACCACGCGCTGGCCGACTTCGTGCTCGCGCAGACTGGCCTGCAAGCCGGCAGCGACGCCGACAAGGCCGCGCTGCTCGTGGCCGCGCGCGCTGCGAAAGAAGCGCTGACCGATGCAGCCTCGACGACGTTCAAGGCCGATGTCGCGGGCAAGGTCGTCTCGTTCGACCTGAGCCGCGAGCAGTTCTATGCGGCCACGCAACCGCTGACCGACCGCACCATCACCGCCGTGCGCAAGGCGCTGCGCGACGCGAAGCTCAAGCCCGAAGCGCTGCAAGGCATCGTGCTCGTCGGCGGTTCCACGCGCATGCCGCAGGTCCGCCGCGCCGTGGCCGATTTCTTCGGCCGCGAACCGCTGGTCAACCTGAACCCCGACGAAGTCGTGGCCCTCGGCGCCGCCATCCAGGCCAACCAGCTGGCCGGCAACAACGGCGCGGGCGAGCTACTGCTGCTCGACGTGATTCCGCTGTCGCTCGGCATCGAAACCATGGGCGGCCTGGTCGAGCGCATCGTGCCGCGCAACCAGACCATTCCCACGGCGATGGCGCAGGACTTCACGACCTACAAGGACGGCCAGACCGCGTTGGCGCTGCACGTGGTGCAAGGCGAGCGCGACCTGGTGTCCGACTGCCGCAGCCTCGCGCGCTTCACGCTGCGCGGCATTCCACCGATGGCGGCCGGTGCCGCGCGCATCCGCGTGACCTTCACCGTCGATGCCGACGGCCTGCTGAGCGTGAGCGCCAAGGAGCAGGGCAGCGGCGTTGAGGCGAGCGTGGCCGTGAAGCCGTCGTATGGCCTGTCGGACGACCAGATCGCCACGATGCTGCAGGACAGCTTCTCCACCGCGCAGCAGGACATGCAGGCCCGTGCGCTGGTCGAGTCGCGCGTCGATGCCGACCGCATGCTGCTCGCCACGCAAAGCGCGCTCGACGCCGACGGCGACCTGCTGAGCGACGAAGAACGCGCCGTCATCGACGCATCGATGGCGCAACTGCGCGAAGCCGCCAAGGACAGCAACGACGCCGCCGTCATCGAGGCCGCCACCAAGAAGCTGGCCGACGACACCGAGGCCTTTGCCGCCCAGCGCATGAACGCGGGCATTGCGCGCGCACTTGCCGGCCGCAAGGTCGAATCTCTCTAGAACAACGACATGCCCACGATCAAGATCTACCCGCACCCCGAGTACTGCCCGCAAGGCGCCGAAATCACCGCGCCCGCCGGCACCTCGATTTGCGAGGCACTGCTCGACAACCACATCAACCTCGAGCACGCCTGCGAGATGAGCTGCGCCTGCACCACCTGCCACGTCATCGTGCGCGAGGGCTTCAACTCGCTCAACGAGGCGGAAGAGGGCGAAGAAGATTTGCTCGACCGCGCCTGGGGCCTGGAGCCGCAATCGCGCCTGAGTTGCCAATCGATCCTGGCGCAGGAAAATGTGACCATCGAGATTCCCAAGTACTCGATCAACCACGCCAAGGAAAACCACTGATGAGTCGCCAGATCGTTCTCGATACCGAAACCACCGGGCTGTCCGCCGAGAACGGCGACCGTGTCATCGAGCTGGGCTGCGTGGAGCTGTTCAACCGCAAGCTCACCGGCAACGACCTGCACATCTATTTCAACCCTGAGCGCGAGAGCCATGAAGACGCGCTCAAGGTGCACGGGCTGACGACCGACTTCCTGCGCGACAAGCCGAAGTTCGCCACGCTGGGCAATGACATCATCGAGTACCTGCGCGATGCCGAGCTGATCATTCACAACGCGGCCTTCGACGTCGGCTTCCTCAACAAGGAGTTCGAGCGCGCCGGCCTGCCGCCGCTGCGCACCTTCGTGAGCGAGGTGACCGACACGCTGGCGATGGCCAAGCAGGTGTACCCGGGCAAGCGCAACTCGCTCGACGCGCTGTGCGACCGCTTCGGTGTCGACCGTTCGAACCGCACCTTCCACGGCGCCAAGCTCGACGCCCAGTTGCTGGCCGACGTCTACATCAACCTCACGCGCGGACAGGACGCGCTGCTGATCGACGTGGCATCGAACGAGCCGGCGCAGGGCACCACCGTGGTGACCGTCGACCTGAGCCAGTTCGAGCTGCCGGTGATCCTCGCGGCCGACCAGGAACTGGCCGCGCACGAGGGCGTGTTGGCTCAACTTGATAAATCTAGTGGTGGTCGCACACTGTTTCGTCAAAACGATGAAAAAGCTGTGGCATAATCTGAGGCTTCGCTGAACGCGATTCGTAATTCAAAGCAACGCAGTAAAACGCAGCGCTTCGGGCGGTTAGCTCAGGGGTAGAGCACAGCATTCACACTGCTGGGGTCGGAGGTTCGAAACCTCCACCGCCCACCAACATCAAAAAGCGACCTGGATTTCCAGGTCGCTTTTTTCTTGCGCGTTTTCTTCGTGCATGGCGCCGGCAGCCTGGTCGAGCGAACTGTCGGTTCGCACCGACGGCAAGTGCAGCCTGGAGCTGTCGCACTTTCCTTGGGGCCAGCCTAGAACCGGGAGGAAAGGAGCAAGACCATGGCCACGCACCCCGATCTTCCGACCCCCATCACGCCGAACCAGCCGAACCTGCCCGTGGAGCCAGACGAAGGCCCGAGCACGCCGCCCGACGAGCCCACAGATCCCGAGCCGCCACCGAGCATTGGCTGAGCGCGGCGTGCGAGCCTTGCTAAGCTCGCACGATGGACGAAATTGATTGCGCCGTCATCGGCGGTGGAGTGGTGGGCCTGGCTGTTGCGCGCGCGTTGGCGCTCGCGGGCCGGGAGGTGCTGGTGCTCGAATCCGAAGGTGCCATCGGCACCGGAACGAGTTCGCGCAACAGCGAGGTCATTCATGCGGGCATCTACTACCCGCAGGGTTCGCTCAAGGCGCGGCTGTGCGTCGAGGGCAAGCAGATGCTGTACGACTACGCGCAGGAGCGCGGCGTGCCGCATCGGCGCTGCGGCAAGCTCATCGTGGCGACATCGCCCGAGCAGGCGGGGCAACTCGATGCCATTCGCGCGAAGGCGGCCGCCAATGGCGTCGACGACCTGGCGCTGATCAGCGAACGGCAAGCCCTCGAGATGGAGCCGCAGTTGCATTGCGTGGCGGCGCTGCATTCGCCGAGCACGGGCATCGTCGACAGCCACGCATTGATGCTGAGCTTGCTGGGCGATCTGGAGAATGCTGGCGGCATGCTGGCGTTGAAATCGCCCGTCACGCGCGCCGAGTGCGGGCCCGATGGCATCGTGCTGATCGCGGAAGACGGCACGGCCTTGCGCTGCCGCAGCGTGGTGAATGCGGCAGGGCTCGGCGCCCCGGCATTGGCACGCCGCTTCGAGGGGCTGCCGCCTTCGGCGGTGCCGCGCGAATACTTCGCCAAGGGCAATTACTTCACCCTGTCGGGCCGCGCGCCGTTCGGCCGCCTCATCTATCCGGTCCCCGAGCCGGGCGGCTTGGGCGTGCACCTGACGATCGACCTCGGCGGGCAAGCCAAGTTCGGGCCCGACGTGCAATGGGTCTCGTCGGCCGATGACCTGGTGGTGGACCCCGCGCGCGGCGACGGCTTCTATGCCGAGGTTCGCAAGTACTGGCCCGCGCTGCCCGACGGCGCGCTGATTCCGGGCTATGCGGGCCTGCGGCCCAAGATTTCCGGCCCCGGCGAACCGGCGGCCGACTTCATGATCGACGGGCCTGCCTCGCATGGCGTGGCGGGCCTGGTCAATCTGTTCGGCATCGAGTCACCCGGGCTCACGAGCAGCCTGGCCATCGGCCGCCACGTCGCCCGCCTGCTGGCGGACGCGGAAGGCTGAGCGGCGCCGCATGAAGTATCTCGAGGCCCGATCGCGCACAAGTCTGCACATCTGTCGCGCATGAGGGTCTTTTGAGCCTGTAACATGACAGTACGCCATTTGCTGGCGTGAAGCCGCCGGCGCGGTGCCGGTGTCATCACGGAGGAAAGATTCCAATGAGTGCATCCCAAAATCTTGAAGCAGCAGCCGAAGACATCGCGAGCGACGTGCGCGGCGTGCTGGCCAGCAAGGACCTGGATTCGGTTCCCCACATCAAGGCGCTGCGCCAGCGCATCGACACCAAGCTCGCCATCGCACGCGAGCTCGCATCCGAAAAGAGCAAGCTCGCCGCCAAGAAGGCGCGCGAGGCAGCCACCTCCGCCAACGCCTACGCGCACGACGAACCATGGCAGATCGCCGGTGCCGCACTGGCCGTCGGCGTGCTGGTGGGCCTGCTGCTTGGCCGCCGCTGACCTGCATACCTATCGCAGCATCGTTCACCCGGGCATGACCGGGGGTAGCCCATGAGGCTGCTGTCCCTGTTCGGGCTGGACGCCCGTGTCCGCCGGCTGCGCATCGCCGCCGCCGAAGGCGCCTTGGCGGCCGAGGACCGGGTGCAATTGCTGCGCATGGCCTGGGAGGACGAGAAGCAGCGCCTCAAGCTGATGCTCGTCTTCGGGCTGGCGGTGCTGGGGCTGACCACGGTCACGGTGGCCCTGGTGTCCGTGGCGGTGGTGGTTCATTTCTGGGACACGCCGTACCGCATCACGGCCGCCTGGTCGGTGGCGGGCGTGTGGATCGTGCTGTGGGTGGTGGCGGCCATCGGCCTGCTGCAGAACCTGCGCAATGCGTCCAACAGCTTCGTGCCGACCCGCCATGAGTTCGAACGCGACTGGGCCTGGGTCCAGGACCGTTTCGGCCTTGGCAAGGACCCGGACCAGCACGAAGACGAACCGCGTCCCCCGAGGCCGGCCACGCGCGAAGAGCTGCTGGCGCGCATGGAGCGTCAGCGCCAGCGCATTGCGACCCTGCAAGGCGGTGGCGAGCCGCAATTCGCGCACGATGCGCAAGAGGGCGGCGAACAGGCACCGCCGCCCAACGAGTCGGCGGCAGCCGCCGCGCTGCGCATTGCACGGGCGCACCCCGTGGCCACGGGCGTCGTCGCCGCGGCCGCCGTGGTGGTGATCCGGCCCAAGCGCCTGCTGCGCTGGGCGGCGTTCATTGCGCCCATCCTCTGGCGCATGCGCTGAAAAAAGACTGAAGAAGCCTCAGGCCTTGCTGCGATCGCGCAGCAGCGCCTGGGCGGCTTCGCGGACCAGCGCGGGGCCGCGGTAGATCAGGCCGGTGTAGACCTGCACCACGTCCGCCCCCGCGGCGATCTTGGCCTTGGCGTCGGCCCCGCTCAAAATGCCGCCTACCCCGATGATCGGAAAGCCCGTGCCGAGCGCCGCGCGCAGCTGTGCGATCACGCGGTTGCTGGCTTCGCGCACCGGCGCACCTGACAGTCCGCCGGCTTCTTCCGCATGCGGCAGGCCCTTCACGGCCTCGCGCGAGAGCGTGGTGTTGGTGGCGATCACGCCGTCCATGCCGTGGCGCTTCAGCGTGGCGGCAATGACCGCGACCTGGGCTTCGTCGAGGTCGGGTGCGATCTTCACGAACAGTGGCGCGCGCTTGGCGTGGCGCGTGGCCAGCGCTTCGCGGCGTTCGGCCACCGCGCCGAGCAGGGCGTCGAGCGCCTCGTCGCTCTGCAGCGAGCGCAGGTTGGCTGTGTTCGGGCTCGAGATGTTGATCGTCACGTAGTCGGCATGCGGGTACACGCCGTCGAGGCAGGCCAGGTAGTCGTCCACCGCGCGCTCGATCGGCGTGGCGGCGTTCTTGCCGATGTTCAGGCCCAGCAGCATCGGCGAGCCGGCAGAGCCGCCGGCCTTGCGAAAACGCGCCTTCTGCACGTTCGCCAGGAAGGCATCGAGCCCTTCGTTGTTGAAACCCAGCCGGTTGATCAGCGCGTCGCGCTGCGGCAGGCGGAACATGCGCGGCTTGGGATTGCCCGGCTGGCCCTTGGGCGTGACCGTGCCGACCTCGACGAAACCGAAGCCCATGGCCGCGAAGGCGTCGATGCAGCGGGCGTTCTTGTCGAGCCCGGCCGCCAGGCCCACGCGGTTGGGAAAAGTCAGCCCCGCGAGCTGGACCGGGTCACTGACGCGCGGAGACGAATAGGCGCAGGCCAGGGGCGTGTTCTGGGTGCGCGCGAGTCCGTCGAGGGTCAGTTCGTGGGCGTGCTCGGGGTCGAACCCGAACAGGAAAGGGCGGGCCAGGCCGTAGAGCGAAGAGGGCATCAGCAGGGGCATCGGATAATTCTCGACTTCAATGAGCCAAGGATTCTCCGCGATGACCGCACCCGCCTCCCCAACCCTTCTTTCTCAGGACGAACTCAAGGCCCAGGTCGGCCTTGCCGCGCTGGCCTACGTGGTCAAGGGCGAGATCGTCGGCGTCGGCACCGGCTCGACGGTGAACAAGTTCATCGACGCGTTGGCCACCATCAAGGACCAGATCAAGGGCGCGGTCTCCAGCTCGGTGGCCTCGACCGAGCGCCTGCGGGCGCTGGGCATTCCGGTGTTCGACAGCAACGAGGTGGAAGAGCTGGCCGTCTACATCGACGGGGCCGACGAAATCGACCACCGTGGCTTCATGGTGAAGGGCGGCGGCGCGGCGCTCACGCGCGAAAAAATCGTCGCGGCGCAGTCGCGCCAGTTCATCTGCATCGCCGACGAATCCAAGCTGGTGCAAACGCTGGGCGCGTTCCCGCTGCCAGTGGAAGTGATTCCGATGGCCGCGCGCCGCGTGATGCGTCAGTTCGCGGCCATGGGCGGCATTGCCCAGGTGCGTGAGAAGGACGGCCTGCCGCTGGTGACCGACAACGGCCAGCACATCGTCGATGTGACCGGCCTGCGCATCGGCGAGCCGCTGGCCTTCGAGTCCGAAGTGAGCCAGTGGCCGGGTGTGGTGACGGTCGGCGTCTTCGCGCACCAGAAGGCCAATGTGTGCCTGCTGGGCACCGCGACCGGCGTGAAGACGATGACGTTCGCCTGACTCAGGTCAGAACTTGATGCCGGCCGGGTTGCCCGGCCCCGGATCGCTCGATGCGGCGGGCGGCGGCGCGGGTTGTGCCGCCGGCGCCGTCGAGGCGCGGGGAGCGGGCGCCGCCTGCTGTGCGACCAGCGGACGCGACAGCCCGTTGCGGTAGCCGGCGGGCAGGCTGTTGCTCTTGGGGTAGCCGGCAGCGTCGAGGTACTGAGACCATTCGACGTCCGAGAAGCCCTTGAGCTGCTGCGACCCGATGGTCAGCAGCGGCAGCGAGCTTTGCCCGCTCAGGCGCTGCAGCGCCTCGAGTTCTTCATTGGTCTTGACCGTGCGCTCTTCGAACGGAATGCCGCGCGTGGTGAGCAGCGTGCGGGCCGCGCCGCAGGGCGCGCACTCGTCGCCGCCGTACAGCGTGACCGGGTAGCGCTGCGCCACTTGCCGCAGCTCGTAGGGCAGGCCGGCGTTGGCCGGCGTGGTGATGCCGCCCTGCGGCCCCGAGGCCGCGCCGGCATCGGCGCTCGGCGCGCGGTCGGAGAAGGTGACCTTGCCGTTCTTGTCCACCTGGCGGTAGACGGTCTGTGCCGTGGCACCCGCGGCGGCCAGCACGAGGGCCAGGCCGATCAGGCGATGCAGTGAGAATTTGTAAGAGGTCGGATGCATCGCCCGAGTATCGCAAGCTTCAGCGCCGCATCAAGCGGGCTGGGCCTCGGCCATGCCCTGATGTCGCAGCAGCGCATCAAGCTGGGGCTCGCGGCCGCGGAAGGCCTTGAACGAATCCATCGCGCTGCGGCTGCCACCGGCCTCGAGAATGGCCTGGCGGTACTTGCGGCCGGTCTCGATGTTCGGCTCGCCGTCGGCGCCCACGGTTTCCTCGAAGGCCGCGTAGGCGTCGGCGCTCAGCACCTCGGCCCACTTGTAGCTGTAGTAGCCGGCCGCGTAGCCGCCCGAGAAAATGTGGCTGAAAGTATTCGGCGTGCGGCTGAACGGCGGCGAGGGCATCACCGCCACCTCGGCGCGTACCTTGCCCAGCAGCGCCATCACGTCGCCGGGTTGGGCGGTGGCGGCGTGGTATTCGGTGTGCAGCAGCATGTCGAACAGCGAGAACTCGATCTGGCGCAGCGTCTGCAGGCCGCTCTGGAAGTTCTTGGCGGCGGTCATCTTGTCGAACAGCGCGCGCGGCAGCGGCTCGCCGGTGTCGACATGCGCCGTCATGTGGCTGAGCACGTCCCACTCCCAGCAGAAGTTTTCCATGAACTGGCTCGGCAGCTCGACCGCGTCCCACTCGACGCCGCTGATGCCCGAGACGTCGCGCTCGTTCACCTGCGTGAGCATGTGGTGCAGGCCGTGGCCGAACTCGTGGAAGAGGGTGGTCACGTCGTCGTGCGTGAGCAGCGGGGGCTTGCCGTCGACACCGCTCGCGAAGTTGCACACCAGTTGCGCCACCGGCGTCTGCAGCACGCCGTTGTCGGGGCGCAGCCAGCGGGCGCGCACGTCGTCCATCCAGGCACCGCCGCGCTTGGCGGCGCGGGCGGAGGGGTCGAGGTAGAACTGGCCGACCTTCTGGACGCCCTCAGGGGTTTGGCGCTCGATGCGATAGAACTCGACGCTCGGATGCCACGTGGGCGCCGAGTCGCGGCGGATCGACACTTCGAACAGCGTCTCGACGATCTTGAACAGCCCGGCCATGACCTTCGGCGCGGGGAAATACTGCTTCACCTCCTGCTCGCTGAAGGCGTAGCGCGCTTCCTTGAGCTTCTCGCCGATGTAGCTCCAGTCCCAGGGCTGCGGGTCGGTGATGCTGAGTTGCTCCGACGCGAACACGCGCAGGTCGGCCAGGTCGCGCTCGCCGTAGGGCTTGGCCTTGGTGGCCAGGTCGCGCAGGAACTTGACGACCTGCTCGGGCGATTCGGCCATCTTCGGCACCACCGACAGCTCGCCGAAATTCTTGTAGCCCAGCAGCTTCGCTTCTTCCTCCCGCAACGCGAGGATCTCGGTGATCAGCGCGGTGTTGTCGAAGGCGGCATCGCCGAACTCGCTGGCGCGCGTGACGTAGGCGCGGTAGAGCTTTTCGCGCAGCGCGCTGCTCTTGGCGAACTGCATCACCGGCAGGTAGCACGGCATCTTGAGCGTGAGCTTGTAGCCTTCCTTGCCGTCGGCTTCGGCGGCGGCGCGCGCGGCACTCACCACGTCTTCGGGCACGCCCTCAAGCTCGCCGAAGGCGGCGTAGTAGGCGAAGGCGTCGGTGGCGTCCAGGGCGTTCTCGCTGAACTTCTGGCTCAGCTCGGCCTGGCGTTCCTGGATGTCGGCGAAGCGCTTCTTGGCGTCGCCCTGCAGCTCGGCGCCGCCCAGCACGAAGTTGCGCACGGCATTGCGGTGCGCCTGGCGCTGCTCGGCGTTGAGCGTGGCGACGTCGATGGCCTTGTACTTGGCGTAGAGGCGTTCATCGGAGCCAGGCTGGTCCAGAATGCGGTGACGCGCGGCATGGCCTCGTTGTAGGCGGCGCGCAGCTCGGGCGTGTCGGCCACGGCGTTCAGGTGGCCGACGGCGCCCCAGGCGCGGCTGAAGCGTTCGGAGGCCACGTCGAGCACCTTCGAGATCGCGTTCCAGTCGGCGGGGAACTCGGGCGCCGTCACGGTCTTCAGCGCGGTCTCGGCATCGGCGAGCAGCGCGTCCACCGCGGGCGAGACGTGCTCCGGCTTGATGCGGTCGAACAGCGGGAGATCGGTGAAGTCGAGGAGGGGGTTGTTCGTCATGGCCATGAAAGTTACTTGGCGGCGCGTTCGGCGGCTTCAAGGGTGTTGGCGAGCAGCATGGCGCGCGTCATGGGGCCGACGCCGCCCGGCACGGGCGTGATCCAGCTGGCCACTTCCTTCACGCCGTCGAAGTCGACGTCGCCGGCCAGCTTGCCGTCTTCCTTGCGGTTCATGCCCACGTCGATGACCACCGCGCCCGGCTTCACCATGTCGGCCGTCACGAGGTTGCGCTTGCCCACGGCCGCGACGATCACGTCGGCCCGGCGCGTGATGGCGCCCAGGTCTTGCGTGGCGCTGTGGCAGATGGTCACGGTGGCGCTCTTGGCCAGCAGCATCATGGCCATCGGCTTGCCGACGATGTTGCTGCGGCCGATGACCACGGCGTGCTTGCCGCGCAGGTCGTAGCCGATCGATTCGAGCATCTTCATGCAGCCGTGCGGCGTGCAGGGCCAGAAGCCGGGGGCGCCAGTCATGAGTGCGCCGGCGCTGGCCACGTGGAAGCCGTCGACGTCCTTGGCGGGCGAGATGGTCTCGATGACCTTCTGGCTGTCCATGTGCTTGGGCAGCGGCAACTGGACCAGGATGCCGTGCACCAGCGGGTCGTCGTTGAGCGTGCGGATGCGGGCCAGCAGGTCGGACTCGCTCATGTCGGCGGGGTACGTTTCGAGCGTGGCCGCCAGCCCGGTCTGGGCGCTGTCGTTGACCTTGTGCTTGGTATAGACCTGGCTGGCTGGATCTTCGCCCACGAGGATGATGGAAAGGGCCGGGTTCACGCCACGGGCCTTGAGTGCGGCGGTACGGCCGGCAACTTCGGCGCGAATGGTTTTGGCGAGGGCGTTGCCGTCGATCAGTTGGGCGGTCATCGGTTTCGATTTTCCAAGTAAAAACGCCCGCTTGCGCAGGCGTGGGGGACATGCATCGCTATCGGGGGGATAGCTTCTAGGCCTTGGCCGCGGGGGCCGCCTGTCCGAGCGCGATCTTCAGCAGATCGGCCACGGTGTTGGCGTTGAGCTTTTCCATGATGTTGGCGCGGTGCGCCTCGACCGTCTTGATGCTGATGCCGAGGTCGTCGGCGATCTGCTTGTTCAGGCGGCCGGCGACGATGCGCTCGAGCACCTGGGCTTCGCGGCCCGTGAGCTTGGACAGCAGCGCGTCGCGGCTGGCCGATTGCTGGTGCTGCGTGAAGGCGCCGCGCGCGTGTTCGAGCATGCGCTCGACCAGCGTGACGAGCTCTTCGTCGTTGAAGGGTTTCTGGATGAAATCCATTGCGCCCTTTTTCATGGAGTCGACCGCCATCGGCACGTCGCCGTGCCCGGTGATGACCACGATCGGCAGCGGGGAGCGCCTTTCGATCAGCCGATCCTGCAGTTCGAGGCCGGTCATGCCGGCCATGCGGATGTCGACGATCAAACAGGCGACTTCGCGCGGGTCGTATCGGGAGAGAAAGGATTCGGCGGAATCGAAGCAGCGGACTCTGTAGTCCTTGCCCTCGAGCAGCCATTGCAGCGAATCGCGTACGGCTTCGTCATCGTCGACGACGTAGACCGTGCCCTTCTTCGGAATCAAACTCATGCAGGTACCTTTGCCTCGTCGCTAGCTACGGAACTGATAGCGTCCAACACCGGAATCCAGAAGGAAAAACGGCATCCGATCACATCCGGACCATTGTAGATGTTCTCCGCCTGCATCCGGCCGCGATGCGACTCGACGATGGTGCGGCACAAATTCAGCCCGATGCCCATGCCTTCGGGCTTGGTCGAGAAGAACGCCTCGTAGAGCCGGTCCATCACTTCCGGGGCCAGGCCCTTGCCCGTGTCCTGCACCGAGAATTCGATGGCGTTATGCCCTTCGATGACCTTGGGCAATACCCGCAGTTCGACGCTGCGGCGCGCCAGCGGGCGGTCGGCGATGTCGATGGATTCGGCCGCGTTCTTCAACAGGTTGACCATCACCTGCTCGATCAGGATCGGGTCGACGCGCACCACCGGCAGCCGCGCGGCCACGTAGTGGTTCAGGCGCACGTTGCGCCGGCGCAGCTCGATGCCGGCCAGCTCGACCGCCTCGCTCACCATGGTGGCCACGTCGGCCGGGGTGCGGTTGGGCTCGCTGCGTTTCACGAAGGAGCGGATGCGCTGGATGATCTGGCCCGCGCGCTGGGCCTGCTTCGACGTTTTCTCCAGCGCGGCCAGCAGGGCCTCGGTGTCGATCGTCTGGCCCTTGATGCGCGACATCATCCCGTTGCAGTAGTTGGTGATGGCCGTGAGCGGCTGGTTGAGCTCGTGCGCCACGCTCGAGGCCATTTCGCCCATGGTGATGAGGCGGCTGGCCGACTGCGCCTTGTCGGCCTGCGCCGCGGCTTGCTCCTCGGCGTCGCGGCGCGGCGTGATGTCGGTGGCAATCACCAGTTGCGCCAGGCGCCCGTCGACCCAGGTCAGGTAGCGCGAGCGTACTTCGAGCCACTTGCCCAGGTGCGGCACGAAGATTTCGTTGTTCGCGGTCTGGGCTGCGGTGAGTGTGTCGATGGGCAGGCCCGCGTAGGGGTCGACGTCGTCCAGGCCTTCGTCGTGCGCGTTCGAGGCCGGCACGCCGGCCTGCGCGACCATGCCGAGGTGGCCCACGGTGTCGGAGCCGAACCAGAGGCGGTACAGCTTGTTGGCGAACAGCAGCTCCTCGGAGCCGATGGGCGCCACCGACACGGCAGCGTCGAGCGCCTCCAGCACGGTGGTGAAGCGCTCGTACGAGGCCGACAGCTGCTCGCGGATGCGGGTGGGCTCGGTGATGTCGGTCATCGACGTCATCCAGCCGGTCTGGTGGCCGCGCGCGTCGATCAGCGGCGACACGTAGAGGCGGGCGTGAACACGCTGCCGTTCTTGCGCTTCACGCGCACCTGGAAGCCGCCGGGCAGGGCGCGGCCGTGCAGCTCTTCCTCGAGCCGCTCGTTCATCACCTCGCGGTCGGACTCGAGCCAGTAGGGGAAGGGCGGCGACTGGCCGACCAGCTCTTCCTCGCTCCAGCCCGTCATGGCGCAGAACGCGGCGTTCACATAGGTGATGCGGCCCTGCAGGTCGAGCACGCGCATGCCGGTCAGCATGGAGTTTTCCATGGCGCGGCGGAAGTTGGTTTCGGCCACCAGCCGCTGCTGTGCCTGCAGTCGTCGGCGCGTGTGGCGCCAGGTGCCGATCAGCATCCAGCTGGTGAGCACGCTGAGCGCGCACACCAGCCAGAACAGGCCGTTGCCCACCACGCCCTGCGAGGTGCGGTAGGCCTGTGCCCGCAGCACCAGTGCATTGCCGACCGGCGACACCGGCACTTCATATTCGTTGGTGCGCTCCGACCAGGGCAGCAGGCGGGTGCCGCTGTCCTTCAGGTTGGCGGTGTTGCCGGCGATCACGTGGCCCTTGGCGTCGAGCAGCGACACCGCGTAGCGCGCCTGCACCTCGGAGGGCATGCCGTAGCGCAGCAGGCCGTCGACCGAGAACTCGCCCAGCACCACGCCCGCGAACAGGCCCTGGTCGAACAGGGGAATGTGCAGCTGCAGCATGGCGGGCGGGTCGCCGCCGGCCACGGGTTGCGAATACACGGGCTGGCGCAACTCGCGCGCCAGCGCGTAGTTGCTCTCGATGTCGCCGGGGCGCAGCACGTCGCCGATCAGGTGCTGCTGCGCGGGGTGCACGCTGGGCGCGGCGTAGCGGCCTTGAAGCGGCGGCGGTCGTCGATCCAGGTGATGGTCTGCAGCTCGGGGAACTGGCTCACCAGCGACTCGGCGCGGCTGGTGAACTCGATCGGGTCGATCTCGCGGTTGGAGGCGTCGCGCGCAATGCGCATCAGCTGCTCCTGCCGCTCGAGCAGGCGCAAGCGCATGCGCTGCTGGGCGTACTCCACGTCGCGGCGCACCGACTCCTGCTCGCGCTCGACTTCCTCGGTGCGCAAATACCAGAGGCCGACACGATGGCCGCAAGAAAGAGCAACACGGCCGCCATGGGCGCGAGCATCGCGACCGCGTCCTGCAGCACCGGCGTCTGCTTGCGCCACCACCTGCGCCACCAGGACAGGGGCGAGGCGTTCACGGCACTGCGGGCAACCGCCAACGGGGAGGAAAAAGGCATGGTCCGAGTTTAGGTGATGGCTCCCGGGAAGAGGCCGCAAAGCAGGGGTGACACTGATCCGCTCGCGGTTGCGTTTCCAGACCACCGTTGCATTTTTAGAATGTCACATTAAGAAATCTATACGCGCCATTTGAAATGGAGGAATTTCTATGCGAAACTCCCGCGCGGTGATCGCATAGCGCACTAAATTACAGCCACAGCCCCTAAAGGAGAGACAAGCATGTCGGCAAATCCCGAGAACCTGTTCGGCTCGGCCGCGAATGACGCGGACGCCCAGGAGACCCGTGAATGGATGGACGCACTGTCTTCCGTCATCCAGAGCGAGGGGCCTGAACGGGCCCACTTCCTCCTCGAGCAGCTGCTCGAGCATGCCCGCCAGAACACGGTCGACATGCCGTTCTCGGCCAATACGGGCTATGTCAACACCATCGAACCCTCGCAGGAAGCCCGCAGCCCCGGCAACCTCGAGATCGAACAGCGCCTGCGCGCCTACATGCGCTGGAACGCCATGGCCATGGTGGTCAAGGCCAACCGCCACCATCCGGCCGAAGGCGGCGACCTGGGCGGCCACATCGGCTCCTTCGCCTCGCTGGCCAGCATGTTCGGCGCCGGCTTCAACCACTTCTGGCGCGCCGAGAGCGAAACCCATGGCGGCGACCTGCTGTACATCCAGGGCCACGTGTCGCCCGGCATCTACGCCCGCGCCTACCTCGAGGCCGCCTCTCCGAAGAGCAACTGCTGAACTTCCGCCAGGAAGTCGACGGCAAGGGCCTGTCGAGCTACCCGCACCCGAAGCTGATGCCCGAGTTCTGGCAGTTCCCCACCGTGTCGATGGGCCTGGGCCCGCTCATGGCGATCTACCAGGCGCGCTTCCTCAAGTACCTGCACGCACGCGGCATCGCCAACACCGAGAACCGCAAGGTCTGGGTGTTCTGCGGCGACGGTGAAATGGACGAAGTCGAATCGCTCGGCGCCATCGGCCTGGCCGCGCGCGAGAACCTGGACAACCTCGTCTTCGTCATCAACTGCAACCTGCAGCGCCTGGACGGCCCGGTGCGCGGCAACGGCAAGATCATCCAGGAGCTCGAAGGCGAGTTCCGCGGCGCGGGCTGGAACGTCGTCAAGCTGATCTGGGGCAAGGGCTGGGACGCCCTGCTCGAGAAGGACCATGACGGCGCGCTGCGCAAGATCATGATGGAGTGCAACGACGGCGACTACCAGGCCTTCAAGGCCAACGACGGCGCCTACGTTCGCAAGAACTTCTTCGGCCGCGATCCGCGCACGCTGAAGATGGTCGAGCACATGAGCGACGACGAAGTCTGGAGCCTGCAGCGCGGCGGCCACGACTCTCAGAAGGTGTACGCCGCCTTCCACGCCGCGCAAGAGCATAAGAACCAGCCCACGGTGCTGCTCGTGAAGACCGTCAAGGGCTTCGGCATGGGCAAGATCGGCGAGGGCAAGAACAACGTGCACCAGACCAAGAAGCTCAGCGACGAGGACATCATGGTCTTCCGCGACCGCTTCAACATCCCGATTCCCGACAGCAAGATCGCCGAACTGCCGTTCTACAAGCCGGCCGACGACACGCCTGAAATGAAGTACCTGCACGAGCGCCGCAAGGCCCTGGGCGGTTACTTGCCGCATCGCCGCACCAAGGCGGACGAGAGCTTCACGGTGCCCTCGCTCGACACCTTCAAGTCGGTGATGGAGCCCACGGCCGAAGGCCGTGAGATCTCGACCACGCAAGCCTATGTGCGCTTCCTGACGCAGCTGCTGCGCGACAAGGCGCTGGGCCCGCGCGTGGTGCCCATCCTGGTGGACGAAGCCCGCACCTTCGGCATGGAAGGCCTGTTCCGCCAGATCGGCATCTACAACCCGCACGGTCAGCAGTACACCCCGGTCGACAAGGACCAGGTCATGTATTACAAGGAAGACAAGGCCGGCCAGATCCTGCAGGAAGGCATCAACGAGGCCGGCGGCATGTCGAGCTGGATCGCGGCGGCCACGTCGTACTCCACCAACAACCGCATCATGGTGCCGTTCTACGTGTACTACTCGATGTTCGGCTTCCAGCGCATCGGCGACCTGGCCTGGGCGGCCGGTGACATGCAGGCGCGCGGCTTCCTGCTGGGCGGCACCTCGGGGCGCACCACGCTGAACGGCGAAGGCCTGCAGCACGAAGACGGTCACAGCCACATCCTGGCCAACACCATCCCGAACTGCGTGAGCTACGACCCGACCTTCGCGCATGAAGTCGGCGTCATCCTGCACCACGGCCTCAAGCGCATGGTCGAGAAGCAGGACAACGTCTACTACTACCTGACGCTGCTGAACGAAAACTACGCGATGCCCGGCCTGCAGCCCGGCACCGAAGAGCAGATCATCAAGGGCATGTACCTGTCGAAGCAGGGCCCCGCGCTCAAGGCCAAGGCACCCACGGTGCAACTGCTGGGCAGCGGCACCATCCTGCGCGAGAGCTTTGCCGCGCAAGAGCTGCTCGAAAAGGACTGGGGCGTGTCGGCTTCCGTGTGGAGCTGCCCGAGCTTCAACGAACTGACGCGCGACGGCCAGGACGCCGACCGCTGGAACCTGCTGCACCCCGACCAGACGCCGCGCGTGCCCTTCGTGGCCGAGCAGCTGGCGCCCACGACCGGCCCGGTGGTGGCATCGACCGACTACATGAAGGCGTATGCCGAGCAGATCCGCCCCTTCATCCCGAAGGGCCGCACCTACAAGGTGCTGGGCACCGACGGTTTCGGTCGCAGCGACTTCCGCAACAAGCTGCGCGAGCACTTCGAAATCAACCGTCACTACATCGTCGTGGCCGCGCTCAAGGCGCTGAGCGAAGATGGCACCGTGCCGGTGGCCAAGGTGGTGGAAGCGATCAAGAAGTACGGCATCAATGTCGACAAGGTCAACCCGCTCTACGCTTGAACATCAACAACCAACGAATGAACGGCGCCTTACGGCGGGAGACAACGATATGGCAGCAGTGGAAGTAAAGGTGCCGGACATCGGCGATTTCGATGAAGTCGCGGTGATCGAGGTGCTTGTGAAGGTGGGCGACACGGTCAAGGCCGAGCAGTCGCTCATCACGGTGGAATCGGACAAGGCGTCGATGGAAATTCCGTCGTCGACAGCCGGTGTGGTCAAGGAAATCAAGGTCGAGATCGGCGGCAAGGTGAAAGAGGGCTCGGTGGTGCTCGTGCTCGAGGCCGAGGAGGCGGGTACCGCCGCACCGGCTCCGGCGCCCGCCGCCGCGCCTGCCGCAGCCGCGCCAGCGCCCGCGGCGGTTGCCGCGCCGGCGCCTGTCGCCGCCCCCGCGGCATCGGGCCCGGTCGAGGTCAAGGTGCCCGACATCGGCGACTTCAAGGACGTCGCGGTCATCGAACTGCTCGTGAAGGTCGGCGACACGGTCAAGGCCGAGCAGTCGCTCATCACGGTGGAGTCGGACAAGGCCTCGATGGAAATCCCGTCGTCCGCCGCCGGCGTGCTGAAGGAGCTGAAGGTCAAGGTCGGCGACACGGTCAACATCGGCGACCTGATCGCGGTGCTCGAAGGCACCGTGAGCGCCGCAGCCCCTGCGCCCGCCGCACAAGCCGCCGCTGCCGCGCCGGCCGTTGCAACCGCCAGCGCCCCGGCGCCGGCCGCCGCTTCGCCGGCACCCGCAGTTGCAGCTGCCGCCCCGCACGACCCGACCACGAGCCCCAGCGGCAAGCTGCCGCACGCCTCGCCGTCGGTGCGCAAGTTCGCCCGCGAACTCGGCGTGCCGCTCGAAGAGGTCAAGGGTTCCGGCCCCAAGGGCCGCATCACGCAGGACGACGTCCAGAGCTTCACCAAGGCCGTAATGAGCGGCCAGCTCAGCACCAAGGCCGCGGCGGCCAAGGCGCCGGCCGGTGGCGGCGACGGCGCGGCGCTGGGCCTCATTCCGTGGCCCAAGGTCGACTTCACGAAGTTCGGCACGGTCGAGCGCAAGGACCTGTCGCGCATCAAGAAGCTCAGCGGCGCGAACCTGCACCGCAACTGGGTGATGATTCCGCACGTCACCAACAACGACGAAGCCGACATCACCGAGCTCGAAGCCTTCCGCGTCTCCACCAACAAAGAGAACGAGAAGTCGGGCGTGAAGGTCACGATGCTGGCCTTCGTCATCAAGGCGGTGGTTTCGGCGCTGAAGAAATTCCCCGAGTTCAACACCAGCCTGGACGGCGACCAGCTCGTCTACAAGCAGTACTACAACATCGGCTTCGCGGCGGACACGCCCAACGGCCTCGTGGTGCCGGTGCTGAAGGATGCCGACAAGAAGGGCATCCTGCAGATCAGCACCGAGATGGGCGAACTCGCCAAGAAGGCGCGCGACGGCAAGCTCGGCTCGGCCGACATGCAGGGCGGCTGCTTCTCGATCAGCTCGCTCGGCGGCATCGGCGGCACGCACTTCACGCCCATCATCAACGCCCCTGAAGTGGCCATCCTCGGCCTCTCCAAGGGCCAGATGAAGCCGGTGTGGGACGGCAAGCAATTCGTGCCGCGCCTGACGCTGCCGATGTCGCTGTCCTACGACCACCGCGTGATCGACGGCGCCCTGGCTGCGCGTTTCAACGCCTACCTGGGACAAGTGCTCGCGGACTATCGTCGCATCCTGCTATGACCACCGTAGTGGCCGTCCGCAAGGGTGGCCAGGTCACGATGGCAGCCGATTCTCTGGTGACCTTCGGCGACACGCGGCTTTCGCACCGCGCCGAAGCCAACCAGAAGATCTTCACCGTCGAGGACGCGGCGGGCACCAGCCTGTTCGCCATGGCCGGCGCCGCCGCGCACTTCCTGGTGCTGCAGCACGCGCTGGCCGCGCAGGAGCGCGAGAAACTGCTGTTCGGCAGCAAGCACGAGATCTTCCGCACCTTCACGATGCTGCATCCGGTGCTGAAGGACTCGTTCTTCATGCAGACCAAGGAAGACGAGCACGAGCCCTACGAGTCGAGCCAGTTCACGATGCTGATGGCCAACCCGAGCGGCATCTACGGCATCTACAGCTACCGCGAGGTGTTCGAGTTCAAGCAGTTCTGGGCCATCGGCTCGGGACGCAGCTTTGCGCTCGGCGCCATGCACGCGGCCTATGACATCAAGTCGCGCAGTTCGCGCGACGTGGCGGAGGCTGGCATTGCCGCCGCCTGCGAATTCGATCGCAATTCGGCCCCACCGGTCGACGTTCTCACACTCAAACTGAAAGTGTCCAAATGAGCGAACAACAAATCAAGGTGCCCGACATCGGCGACTTCGACGAAGTCGCGGTGATCGAGGTGCTGGTCAATGTCGGAGACACGGTCAAGGCCGAGCAGTCGCTGATCACGGTCGAGTCGGACAAGGCCTCGATGGAAATCCCGTCGTCCGCCGCCGGCGTGGTGAAGGCGCTGGCC
>NZ_MOWM01000013.1 GCF_016082275.1 Variovorax sp. E3 | reverse complement strand
CACGCCGTCGGCGCCCGGCGCCACGGCCGCCCCGCCGAAGGTCCACGCCGGCACGCCCGGCCTGAGCGGCGCCACGGTCGACTTCGAGGCCACGCAGACCGGCGGCACCGCCACGCTGGCCATCGCGCAGGGCACGCTCGAGTTCCCGGGCGTGTTCGAGGAGCCCGTCATTCCGATCGACCGGCTCTCGACCCAGTTGCAATGGAAGCTCGACAACGGCAACGCGCAGCTGCAGATCTCCAGGCTGCGCTTCGCCAACGTCGATGCCGAGGGCGACGCCGAAGCCAGCTGGCGCACCAGCGACCCCGCCACCTCGAGCAGCAAGGGCCGCTACCCCGGCGTGCTCGACCTGCAGGGCAAGCTGACCCGTGCCGACGGCACGCGCGTGTTCCGCTACCTGCCGCTCGACATTCCCCAGCACACGCGCGACTACGTGCGCACCGCCGTCACCAAGGGCACCGCCAGCAGCGTCGACTTCCGCGTGCGCGGCGACCTGCACGACATGCCCTTCGTCGATCCGAAGCTGGGCGACTTCCGCATCGCGGCCAAGGTGGCCGATGTCGACTACGCCTACGCGCCGCCGCATGCACCGGCCACGCCGCCGCGAAGCGGCATGCCCCCGCCCGTGTGGCCGCCGCTGACCGCGCTGTCGGGCGAGCTGGTGTTCGAGCGCGACAGCATGCTGGTTCGCAACGCGCGCGGCCGCCTGGTCGGCGCCACCGGCATCGAAGTGACGAAGGCCGAAGCGCAGATTCCCGAGCTGTCGCACCACGCGCCGCTGCTGCGCGTCGATGCGCAGGCCAAGGGCCCGCTCGCCGAGGTGCTGCGCGCGGGCGCGCCGCTGGCCGGCGAAACCGGCGAGATCATGCTGCGCGCGCGCGCCACCGGCTCGGCCGACTACAAGCTGCACCTGGAGCTGCCGCTCGCCGCCATGGACAACGCCAAGGTGCAGGCCACCGTGACGCTGGCCGACAACGAGCTGCAGGTCGTGCCCGAGGCGCCGTCGTTCTCGCAGACCAAGGGCACGCTCAACTTCACCGAGACCGGCTTCTCGCTGGCCGGCGTGCAGGCCAGGCTGCTGGGCGGCGACATCCGCATCGAAGGCCGCGGCCGCTTCACCGGCCCCAACCGCGAAGTCGCGCTGAAGGCGCAGGGCACGGCCACCGCCGAAGGCCTGCGCGGCGCGCGCGAAGTCGACTGGCTCGCCCGCCTCGCGAAGAAGGCCACCGGCAGCACGCCCTTTGCCGCCACCTTCGCCATGCGCGACGGCACGCCCGAGTTCTCGCTCACCAGCAGCCTGCAGGGCCTGGCGCTGCAGCTGCCGCCGCCGCTCGTGAAGACGGCCGAAGAGCAGATGCCGCTGCGCATCGAAAAGAAGGTGCTGGCGCGCGAAACCCGGCAGGGCGCGGCCAACCCCGTGGGCACGGCCACGCAAGACCAGCTCTCGCTCGACCTGGGCCGCATCGGCGCGATCCAGTACCTGCGCGACCTCGTCGGCGGCGAGGCGCGCGTGTCGCGCGGCAGCATCGGCATCGGCCTGGCGGCGGGCGAAACCGCCAGCCTGCCCGACAAGGGCGTGTTCGCGAACATCAACATCGGCAAGCTCGACATGGGCGCATGGCAGGCGCTGCTCGGCGATGCCGCCGGCGCGGGCCTCGGCGGCGAAGGCCCCGAACGCGCCGACGACCCGGCGCTGGCCTACCTGCCCACGCGCATCGCCGTGCGCGCGCAGGAGCTGGGCATTGCGGGCCGCACGCTGCACAACGTGGTGCTCGGCGGCACGCGCGACGGCGCCCTCTGGCGCGCCAACATCGACGCCACCGAACTCAGCGGCTATGCCGAGTACCGCCACACCCAGGCCGGGCGCTGTATGCCCGGCTCGCGCGCCTGAAGATCGCGCCGTCCGAGGCCACGCAGGTCGAGACCCTGCTGGACGAGCAGCCCGGCACCCTGCCCGCCCTGGACATCGTGGTCGACGACTTCGAGCTGCTCGGCAAGCGCCTGGGCCGCGCCGAGATCGATGCGGTCAACCGCGGCGGCGTGGGCCGCGAATGGGCGCTCAACAAGCTGGCCTTCACCACGCCCGAGGCCAGCTTCGCGGCCAAGGGCAGTTGGGCCGCCGTTCCGGGCGCTGCGGCCGGCCAGCGCCGCACCGCCATGACCTTCAAGCTGGACATCGCCGACGCCGGCGACCTGCTCACGCGCTTCGGCATGCCGGGCGTGCTGCGGCGCGGGCGCGGGCGGCTCGAAGGCGACGTCAACTGGCGCGGCTCGCCCTTCTCGCTCGACTACCCGAGCCTGAGCGGCCAGCTGCAGGTCGACGTCGAGCAGGGCCAGTTCCTCAAGGCCGACCCCGGCCTGGCCAAGCTGCTCGGCGTGCTGAGCCTGCAGGCGCTGCCGCGCCGGCTCACGCTCGACTTCCGCGACGTGTTCAGCCAGGGCTTCGCGTTCGACTTCATCCGCGGCGACGCGAAGATCAACAAGGGCATCGCCAGCACCAACAACCTGCAGATGAAGGGCGTCAACGCCGCCGCGCTGATGGACGGCTCGGCCGACATCGTGCGCGAGACGCAGAACCTGCGCGTGGTGGTGGTGCCCGAGATCAACGCCGGCACCGCCGCGCTGGTGGCCACCGCCATCAACCCGGCCGTCGGGCTGGGCACCTTCCTGGCCCAGTGGGTGCTGAGCAAGCCGCTGTCGGCCGCCGCCACGCAGGAGTTCCATGTCGAAGGCACCTGGGCCGACCCCAAAATAGCGAAGGTGCCGCGCTCGCTGCAACTGCTGCCCCAGGGCATTCCCAGCATTCCCGGGCTGCTCGGCAGGCCGACCGCGGACGACGGCAAGAAAACGGAGACCACCCAATGAAAGTCGCAGCCATCCAGATGGTGTCGGCCATCGCCCGCGAAGCCAACCTCGCGCGCGCCCATGACCTGCTCGCGCAGGCCGCGGCCGCCGGCGCCGAGCTGGCGGTGCTGCCCGAGTATTTCTGCATGATGGGCGCGCGCGACACCGACAAGCTCGGCCTGCGCGAGACCGCCGGCGCGGGCACGGTGCAGGGCTTCCTGGCCGACGCGGCGCGCGAGTTCGGCCTGTGGATCGTCGGCGGCACGCTGCCCATCGAGAGCACCGACGCCGAGCACGTGTTCAACAGCTCGCTGGCCTTCTCGCCCGAAGGCCAATGCGTGGCGCGCTACGACAAGATCCACCTGTTCTTCTTCGACAACGGCGCCGAGCGCTACGACGAGCGCCGCGTCATCGCACCCGGCAGCGAGCCCGTGGTGTTCGACCTGCCCTCGCGCGACGGCCACGGCTGGCGCATCGGCATGAGCGTGTGCTACGACCTGCGCTTTCCCGAGCTGTACCGCGCGCTCGCCAGGCAGGGCGCCGACCTGCTGCTGGTGCCCAGCGCCTTCACGCGCACCACCGGCGCCGCGCACTGGGAGGTGCTGCTGCGCGCCCGCGCCATCGAGAACCTGGCCTGGGTGGTCGCGCCCGCGCAGGGCGGCACGCACGAGAACGGCCGCCAGACCTGGGGCCAGTCGCTGGTCGTCGACCCCTGGGGCACGGTGGTGGCGCAGCAGGCCACCGAAGAAGGCGTGGTGCTGTTCGACATCGACGCCGCGCAGGTCGCGCGCACGCGCACGCAGCTGCCCGTGCTTTCGCACTGCGTTCTCTAGCAATGCCCGATGCGCTGCTGACCGTCGCACCGAAGCGATGGGCGCTCATCGCGTTCGCGCGGCTGCGATCGCTGTGGCAGCGCTGGTTTCTGTGGCTGCTGCTGGCGGTGCTGGTGTCGGCGCTGCTGGTCACGGTGGTGTGGCTGGCGGGGCGGCACGAGGTCGAGCAGGTGCAGGCCTCGCTCGACCGCGACACGGCCGATGCCGTGTCCGACCTGCGCAGCGGCTTCCAGCGCAACGCGCAGAGCCTGCGCGCCACGCAGCGCCGGGGGTCGATCGCGGGCAGTGGAGCGACATCGCCGCCGCGCTGCTGCGCGAACACCGCGAGTGGCTGCGGCTCGAGTGGCGCGACGCCGCGTTGCGCCCGCTGCACGCGGTCAACACGCCGTATCGCATGCGCATCCTCGACGAAGGCAGCCGCGGCCCCGAGCAGTCCGACGTGGCCCTGGCCTGCGCGGCCGCCCGCAAGCTCGGCGCGCCGGCCTATTCGCCCAGCCACTACGTGCCGGTGGCGGGCGGCGGCGGCGTCGAGGTGATGGAGCTGTGCGTGCCGATCGACGCGGGCGGCTACCTCGTGGCCAGCTACTCGCTGCGCGATGCGCTCATCGAGCTGGTCGGCCCCACGCTCACGCGCGGGCAGGAGGTGTCTTTCACCGAGGCCGACGGCACGCGGCTGGTGGCGCTGGGCACCTCGCGGCGCAGCGGCACGCGCGTGTTCACCTCGCAGCAGCTCATCGACCTGCCGGGCGCCGCGCTGATGCTGCGCGTCGACGGCTGGCGCGCCGCGCCCGACCTGTTCCCGAACATGCTCACCGCGCTGGTCACGGCCATCTCGATCGCGCTGGTGTCGGTGCTGGTGCTGCTGGCGCGCGACACCCGCCGCCGCCTGCGCGCCGAGCGCGACCTGGCCGACGCGCTGGCCTTCCGCAAGGCGATGGAAGACTCGGTCATCACCGGCCTGCGCGCGCGCGACCTGCAGGGCCGCATCAGCTACGTGAACCCGGCCTTCTGCGAAATGGTCGGCTTCAGCCCCGAGGAGCTGATGGCCGACAACGCCGACGCCCCCTACTGGCCCACCGAACTGGCGCACGAGTACCAGCAGCGGCAGGCCCGCCGGCTCGCGGGCGGCATGCCGCCGCGCGAGGGCTTCGAGTCGGTCTTCATGCGCAAGGACGGCACGCGCTTTCCGGTGCTGATCTTCGAGGCCCCGCTCATCAACGCGCACAAGGTGCAGACCGGCTGGATGAGCGCCTTCATCGACGTGAGCGAGCAGCGCCGCATCGAGGAGCTGTCGCGCGCCAGCCAGGAGCGCCTGCAGGCCAGCGCGCGGCTGGCCACCGTCGGCGAAATGGCCTCGCTGCTGAGCCACGAGCTCACGCAACCGCTGGCCGCCATCGCCAGCTACGCGAGCGGCTCGCTCAACCTGCTTGGCCCGGATGCCAAGGGCGACCAGGGCGAGGTCGCGATGGCGGTGAAGCGCATCGCCGAGCAGGCCGACCGCGCCGGCCAGGTCATTCGCAGCGTGCACGACTTCGTGCGCCGGCGCGACCGCACGCGCGAGGCCGTGGCCCCGCAGGCGCTGATCGACGCCGTGCTGCCGCTGGTGCGGCTGCAGGCGCGCAAGCTCGGCGTGATCATCGAGGTGGTGTTCGAAGACCGCCTGCCCGCCGCCATGTGCGACCGCACGCTGGTCGAGCAGGTGCTGCTGAACCTGGCGCGCAACGCGATGCAGGCCATGGACAGCCCCGACAACACCGGCAGCCGCGTGCTGCGCCTGCGCGTGGCGCGCGCCGCCGCCGTGGGCGGCACGGGGCAGGAAGACGCGCGGCGCTGGATCGAGTTCTCGGTGGCCGACCTGGGCTGCGGCATCAGCGATGAAGTGGCCGAGCGGCTCTTCACGCCCTTCTTCACCACGCGCGCGACGGCATGGGGCTCGGCCTGAGCCTGTGCCGCACGGTGGTGGAGCAACATGGCGGGGCGCTGGTGTTCGAGCCGAACAAGCCGCGCGGCACGGTCTTTCGTTTCACGCTGCCGGCCGCGGGCTGACCGCGTCTTCAGACAATCAATCTTCTGCTGGATTTCATGATATGCAACCGCTGATCGACGGCTTGATCTTCATCGTGGACGACGACGCCAGCGTGCGCGAGGCCCTGGCCTGGCTGCTGCGCTCGCGCCGGCTGGCCAGCGAGCATTTCGGCAGCGCCGAGGCCTTCGAGCAGTTCCTCGACCAGGGCCCGCTGCCCGAACAGCCGCTGTGCCTGCTGCTGGACGTGCGCATGCCCGGCACCAGCGGGCTGGTGCTGTTCGACCGGCTGGTGGAGCGCGGCCTGCTGCCGTCCATGCCGGTGATCTTTCTGACGGGGCACGCTGACGTGCCCACGGCCGTCGACGCGGTCAAGCGCGGCGCCTTCGATTTCTGCGAGAAGCCGTTCTCGGACAACGCACTGGTCGACCGCATCGAGCATGCGCTGAATGCGTCGCTGCAGGCGCTCGAGGCGCAGCGCGTGCGCCGGGGCCTGTCGGAGCGCATCGCCGAGCTGACCGACCGCGAGCGCGACGTGATGCGGCTCGTGATCGAGGGCTTGCCCAACAAGCTCATCGCCGACCAGCTCGCGATCAGCGTGCGCACGGTGGAGGTCCACCGCGCGCGCGTGTTCGACAAGATGGAAGTGAAGTCGGCGGTCGAGCTGGCCAACCGGCTTCGGGGCCTCTAGGAAAAGATCAGGACTTTTCCGCCACGAAGATCTCGACGCGGCGGTTTTGCGCGCGGCCTGCGGCCGTGGCGTTGTCGACCAGCGGCTCGCGCGCGCCGCGCCCTTCGGTCGTGATGACCGAGGTCGACACGCCCCGGCCCACCAGGTGGTTGCGCACGCTGTCGGCGCGGTTCACCGAGAGGCGGTCGTTGCCCTCTTCGCTGCCGGTGTTGTCGGTGTGGCCCACCACGCGCACGCTGGCGGCCGTGGCGTTCTTCAGGCCTTCGGCGACCTTGTCGAGCACCTGCGCCAAGTTGCGCTTGATGTTGGCGCGGTTGCTGTCGAACGACAGCTCGTTCGGGATCACCACATGCAGCTGGTTGTCGACGGTCTGCTCGATCACCACGCGCGTGCCCTTGGTCGATGCCTCGAGGTCGCTCTTCAGCGCGGCCAGGCGGGCGGTCCAGTTGTTGACCGGCGCGGCCGGTGCCTCGACCGGCGCGGGCGCCGGTGGCGGCGGCGACTGCGAGGCACAGCCCGCGATGAACAGCAACGCGGTCGCGGCCGCGCCTGAAACGACAAACTTCCTCATGGGGTTCCCTCTCTCTTCCACGGACCCACGGCGGGCCGATGCAACGGTGCGGGAACCGGCCGTTCGGCGCGGCCGGTTTCCCGCCGCGACGACGCCGCGCGGGCGCCGTCAGCGGTCAGGTCAGCCTCGCGGCGCGCGCTCGCCCACGAAGATCTCGACGCGGCGGTTCTGCGCGCGGCCGGCGTCGCTGTTGTTGTCGGCAATGGGTTCGCGCGAGCCGCGGCCTCGATGCGGAAGGCCCCCGGGTTCACGCCGCGCGCCACCAGGTAGTCGCGCGTGCTGGCGGCGCGTTCGACCGACAGCGGGTTGTTGACGGCGTCGGAGCCGGTGCTGTCGGTGTGGCCGATGATGCGCACCTCGGCGCTCGGGTTGTTGCGCAGGCCGTTGGCGAACTGGTCGAGCACCGGCGCGAAGTTCGACTTGATGTTGGAGCGGCCCACGTCGAAGGACACGTCGCTCGGAATCTGCAGCTTCAGCTCGTTGTTGGGCGTCTGGGTCACGGCAATGCCGGTGCCCTGCGTGGCGGCTTCCATCTGGCGCTTCTGGTTTTCCATGCGCTGCGACCACAGGTAGCCGCCGAGCGCGCCGGCCGCCGCGCCGACCACCGCGCCCGTGCCGATGGCACCGCGGTTGCCACCCGTGGCGGAGCCGATCGCCGCGCCGCCCAGTGCGCCGATGCCGGCGCCGATGCCGGTGTTGCGCTGCGTGTCGGTCATGCCGCCGGCGCAGCCGGAGAGCACGAGGGCGGTGGCACAGGTAGCGAGTACGAACTTTTTCATGGCGATCCCTTTCAAGTTTGAATCAAGACGGGCCACAGCTTAGCTCCGGGGGGGCCCGTCATGGTACGGCCTCAAAGCCCCACGGAAAATAAGAAAAGTTTCGCAATCGCCCATGAATGCTACGATGACTGCTACCAAAGTAATAGCAATTGGGTTGTTCTCCGACAAGGCGCCGCGGCTTTGGACTGCACAAGCAGTTCACGCTTTCGGCGGTGGCTTTCGATCAGCGGCGCTGGCGCCGGCGTCGGCGTCCTCCTCGTCGTGCAATTCACCCTTGTTTCGGCCGGAAAACATGGTCCACCAGATGATCAAGATGAACACGAGTCCCGCGGCGAGGGCTTCAAGCAGAATCAAACCCATGAGAAATGGACTCCAGTGGCTGGTTGGGCTTGTGATCGTAGCAACGCTGGCGGCCTGTTCCACCGGCCCGCGCGCCCCCGACGTGCCCACGCGCCCCGCCGTCATCACCCCGCCGCGCGATCTCGGCCCGCTCACCGGCTCGCTCGCGCACCCCAAGAGCCGCTGGGTGCCGGTCGGCTGGGGGGAATTGCCGGGCTTCGGCGAAGACCCGCTGCATGAGGCGTGGATCGCGCTGCTGGCCAATTGCTCGCGCCCCAACGCCGCCTTCGCGCCGCTGTGCCGCGACGTGCGCCAGTTGACCATCGCCACCCCCGAAGAGCAGCGCCAGTGGATGACCGACCGGCTGCAGCCCTACCGCGTCGAGGCCCTGAACGGCCAGACCGAAGGCAAGCTCACCAGCTACTACGAGCCCGTGTACGAGGCTTCGCGCGTGCCCACCGCCACCTTCAACGTGCCGCTGTACCAGGCGCCCGATGGCCTGGCGCCGCGCCGCCCCTGGTACACGCGCCAGGAAATCGAGACCCTGCCCGAAGCCCAGGCCGCGCTGCGCGGCCGCGAGATCGCGTGGATGGCCGACCCCATCGACGCGCTGATGCTGCACATCCAGGGCTCCGGCCGCCTGCGCATCACCGAGGCCAACGGCTACCAGCACACCGTGCGCGTGGCCTTCTCGGCCACCAATGAGCAGCCGTATCGCAGCGTGCAGCAGTGGCTCATGAGCCAGGGCGTGAGCAAGGTCGGCAAGTGGCCCGACGACACCAAGGCCTGGGCCGCGCAGAACCCGCAGCGCGTGACGCAATTGCTGTGGAGCAACCCGCGCTACGTGTTCTTCCGCGAAGAGACCATGAGCGAGGTCGACGCCGCCTTCGGCCCGCGCGGCGCGCAGGGCGTGCCGCTCACGGCCGGGCGCTCCATCGCGGTCGACCGCGAGAGCATTCCGTACGGCACGCCGGTGTGGCTGACATCCAACGGACCGGCGGCGCAACTGCAGAAACTGGTGGTGGCGCAGGACACGGGCAGCGCCATCCTGGGCGCGGTGCGGGCCGACTACTTCGCGGGCACCGGCGCCGATGCCGGGCGGCTGGCGGCGAGCATGAACCAGCCGCTGCGGCTGTGGGCGTTGTGGCCGAGGCAGTTGCCGGCGCCTGATTCGAGCGGGCCTTCAGCCCGTCAGGAAGATCAATTCAACCTGACGGGAAGCTGAGCAATTCACAGAAGCGTCATACGAAGTGCCTAACTTCGCGGGCTGGTTTCCTTTCCATCCCCACGAAGAAAGACATTGCGCATGACCGCAAACACCCGCACCGACGATCCGTCGGTCGACCTCGACGACATCGGCACCAACCCCACGTCGAACCCCTCGTTCACCGACCTGATCGCCGCGCGCCTGAGCCGCCGTCGCCTGTTCGGTCTGGGCGCCGGCACCGCCGGCACGGCCCTGCTGCAAGCCTGTGGCGGCGGCGGTGGTGGTGGCAACGGAATGCCCTTCCCGATCCTGCCGCCGGCACCCGCACCCGCCCCCGCGCCGGCACCCGCCGCGCCGATGAAGCTCGGTTTCAATGCGGTAGCCAAGAGCCTTGCCGACGTCGTGACCGTGCCCACGGGTTACACCGCCAGCGTGCTGTATCGCCTGGGCGACCCGATCGCCGCCGGCGTCGCGCCTTATGCCAACAACGGCAGCGATGCCGCCAACACCTTCGACCGCCGGGCGGGAGACCATCACGACGGCATGACCTTCTTCGGCGTGAACGCGTCGGGCAAATGGGACGCCGCCAACGCCTCGCGTGGCCTGCTCGTGATGAACCACGAAGCCATCACGTCCGTGTTCCTGCACCCCACCGGCCAGAGCATCACCGGCTCCGGAGCCGCGGCGGTGCGCACCGTCGCCGACGAAGTGTTGCGCGAGTTCTACGTGCACGGCGTGAGCGTGATCGAGGTCAACAAGTCGGGCGCCGCCTGGAGCTACAAGCAGGACTCGGCCTTCAACCGTCGCGTGCACACGCTGACCGAGATGAGCTTCTCGGGCCCGGCCGCCAAGACCGACTACCTGAAGACCAAGTACTCGACCGACGGCAGCAAGACCCGCGGCACGGTGAACAACTGCGCCAATGGCACCACGCCTTGGGGCACGTACCTGACCTGCGAAGAGAACTGGGCTGGCTACTTCCGCCGCATCACTGCGTCCGACAACCCCAACCGCAGCGCCAAGGAACTCACCGCCTTCAGCCGCTACGGCGTGAGCGGCAACGGCCGCGAACTCTGGGCCACCGTGACACCCGATACCGCCGACAACCTGTACGGCCGCTGGAACACCGAAGTCATCCTCGGCGGGACGGCCACCGACGACTACCGCAACGGTTCCAACACCTACGGCTGGGTCGTCGAGATCGACCCCTTCAACCCCACCAGCACGCCCAAGAAGCGCACCGCCCTCGGCCGCTTCGGCCACGAAGGCGCATGCCTGGGCCCGGTCGTGGTCGGCAAGCCGCTGGTCTGGTACATGGGCGACGACTCGCAGAACGAGTACCTCTACAAGTTCGTGTCGACCAAGGCCTGGGATGCGGCCGACGTCGGCGGCGGCATTGCAGCGGGCGACAAGTACATGGACGACGGCAAGCTCTACGTCGCCAAGTTCAAGGCTGACGGCACCGGCGACTGGCTCGAGCTCACGCTGGGTGTCAACGGCATCACGGGCACCAACCCGACCTACGCGTTCGCCGACGCCGCCGACGTCCTGGTCAACGTGCGCCTTGCCGCCGACTCGGCGGGTGCCACCAAGATGGACCGCCCCGAATGGACGGCCGTGAACCCGAAGAACGGCGAGGTCTACCTCACCCTGACCAACAACGCAGCCCGCACGATCAATGGCGCCAATGGCACCGACGCCGCCAACCCGCGTTTCTACAACGACCCCAAGGGCGCGACCGCACAGCGCGGCAACCCGAACGGCCACATCGTCCGCTTCGCCGACACCGGCGGCGACCCGGCGGCCGTGACCTTCAAGTGGGACGTGTACCTGTTCGGCGCGCGTTCGACCGCATCGGCCGACGTGAACGTGTCCGCCCTCGGCGCCGACAACGACTTCTCCAGCCCCGACGGCATGTGGTTCAGCCAGGCCGCGCAGGGCCTGCTGTGGATCGAGACCGACGACGGCAAGTACACCGACGTGACCAACTGCATGCTGCTCGCGGCACTGCCGGGCAAGGTCGGCGACGGCGCGGCCAAGACCATCACCAACTTCGACGGTGCCACCACCGTACAGCAAGGGACCTTCGTCGGCAAGGCTCCGGGCACCGACGGCCTGCGGCGTTTCCTGGTCGGCCCGGTCGATTGCGAGATCACCGGCATCGCCGAATCGGGCGACGGCCGCGCGCTGTTCGTGAACATCCAGCATCCGGGCGAAAACACCAAGCCGGCCGACATCGGCGACACGACAAAGTACCTGAGCAACTGGCCGGACGGTCCCAAGACGCGCCCGCGCTCGGCCACCGTGGTCATCACGAAGAACGACGGCGGTCTGATCGGCCTGTAAGCCTTTCGCGTCGAGTCGGCTGACGACGATTCAGGACGCGCCGCCGGCAACGGCAGCGCCGTCTTGTATCGCACCTGCTTGAGCGCAAAGCTCGAGCGGATCTTCTCTATGCCCGGAATCGGCGTCAGCTGTTCCATGATGAATTTCTCCAGCGCCGCCATGTCGGCCACCGCGATGCGGATCAGGTAGTCGCGGTCGCCGGTCATCAGGTAGCACTCCATCACCTCGTCGTGCTCGGCGATGCGCTGCTCGAAGTCGGCCAGCGACTGCTTGCTCTGCGTCTTCAGGCTGATCGAGATGAACACATTGAGCCCCAGCCCCAGCGCCTTGGGGTTCGCGAGCGCCACGTAACGGTCGATCACGCCGTGCGTTTCGAGCGCCTTCACGCGGGCCAGGCAGGGCGAGGGCGACAAGTGCACGCGGCGCGCCAGCTCGACGTTCGACAGCGCGCCGTCGCGTTGCAGCTCGTCGAGAATGCGCAGGTCGATGGCATCGAGTTGCATGAAATGTCGTGTGAGTGGTAACGGCCGAAATTTTATGCTGCGACGCTCGCAGGGGCATGGTTGTGCCGGTAGCTAATTCTCCCCATGCCGGCCTAAAGTGCCGATATGAACGCCCCGATTTCAGCCGACCAGATGCGCGCACTGCTGCTCGACACGCCGCTTTCGCACGACCCCGATCCCCTCGAGACCGCCGAGTGGCGCGACGCCTTCCTGGCGCTGGCGCAAACCCAGGGGCCGCAGCGCGCCAAGCAGATGCTGGTCGAGCTGGCGCGCGTGGCGCGCCAGCAGCGCATCGGCTGGCAGCCTGAACTCGCGACGCCGTACGTCAACACCATCGCCGCGGCCGACCAGCCGCCGTTCCCGGGCGACCTGGCCATCGAAGAAAAGCTCGCCTCGTTGATGCGCTGGAACGCGCTCGCAATGGTGGCCAAGGCCAACCAGGCGTATGGCGAACTCGGCGGCCACATCGCCAGCTACGCCAGTGCGGCCGACCTGTTCGAGACCGGCTTCAACCATTTCTTCCACGCCCGCAGCGCGGCGCATCGCGGCGACCTGGTGTTCTTCCAGCCGCACAGCGCGCCGGGCGTCTATGCGCGCGCGTACCTCGAGGGCCGCCTGAGCGAAGAAGACCTCACGCACTACCGCCAGGAACTCACCGCGCCCGCCTTCGTCAATGGCGACGGCAGCGGCGCGCGCGGCCTGTGCAGCTATCCGCACCCGTACCTGATGCCGGACTTCTGGCAGTTCCCCACCGGCTCGATGGGCATCGGCCCCATCAGCTCGATCTACCACGCGCGCTTCATGCGCTACCTCACGCACCGCAACCTGCTCAACTGCGAAGGCCGCAAGGTGTGGGGCGTGTTCGGCGACGGCGAAATGGACGAGCCCGAATCGATGAGCGCCCTGACGCTGGCCGCGCGCGAAAAACTCGACAACCTCGTGTGGGTGGTCAACTGCAACCTGCAGCGCCTGGACGGCCCGGTGCGCGGCAACGGCCGCATCATCGACGAGCTCGAAAAGCTCTTTGCCGGCGCGGGCTGGAACGTCGTCAAGCTCGTGTGGGGCAGCGACTGGGACGGGCTGTTCGCGCAGGACGTGAGCGGCGCCCTGGCCCGCGTGTTCGCCAACACCGTCGACGGCCAGATGCAGACCTTCGCCGCGAAGGACGGCCGCTTCAACCGCGACAACTTCTTCGGCCAGAACCCCGAACTCGCGCGCCTGGCCGAAGGCATGACCGACGAGCAGATCGACCGCTTGAAGCGCGGCGGCCACGACCTCGTGAAGATCCACGCGGCCTATGCCGCGGCCGCCGCCCACAAGGGCCAGCCCACCGTGATCCTTGCCCACACCAAGAAGGGCTACGGCATGGGCAGCGCCGCGCAGGGCAAGATGACCACGCACTCGCACAAGAAGATGGGCGACGTGGACCTGATCGAATTCCGCGACCGCTTCAACCTGCCGCTGACCGACGCGCAGGCCACCGCGATGGACTTCTACCGCCCCGCCGAAGACAGCGCCGAGATGCGCTACCTGCGCCAGCACCGCGAAGCGCTCGGCGGCGCCATGCCCCGGCGCGAGACCGCCTGCGACGTCGTGCCCAAGCCCGAACTCGCGAGCTACGCGCAGTTCGCGACAGCGGCCGCCGGCAAGGAAATGAGCACCACCATGGCCTTCGTGCGCATGCTGGGCAACCTGCTGAAAGACCCGGCCCTGGGCCCGCGCATCGTGCCCATCGTGGCCGACGAGGCGCGCACCTTCGGCATGGCCAACCTGTTCAAGCAGGTCGGCATCTATTCGAGCGTGGGCCAGCGCTATGCGCCCGAGGACATCGGCTCGGTGCTGAGTTATCGCGAAGCCACCGACGGGCAGATCCTCGAAGAGGGCATCAGCGAGGCCGGCGCCATCGCGAGCTGGACGGCCGCGGCCACCAGCTACAGCGTGCACGGCCTGGCGATGCTGCCGTTCTACATCTACTACTCGATGTTCGGCTTCCAGCGCGTGGGCGACGCCATCTGGGCCGCCGCCGACCAGCGTGCGCGCGGCTTCCTGCTGGGCGCCACGTCGGGGCGCACCACGCTCGGCGGCGAAGGCCTGCAGCATCAGGACGGCAGCAGCCACCTGGTGGCCGCGACCATTCCCAACTGCAAGGCCTACGACCCGGCCTATGCGGGCGAGATGGCGGTGATCGTCGACGCGGGCATCCGCGAAATGATGGTCGAGCAGAAGGACGTGTTCTATTACGTCACGCTCATGAACGAGAACTACGCGCAGCCCGACGTGCCCGAGGGCGCGGAAGGCGACATCCTGCGCGGGTGCTATCGCTTCGGCGTGTACTCGCCAGCTTCCGGCAAGGCGAAGAAGAAGGTCACGCTGATGGGCTCGGGCGCGATCCTCACCGAGGTCGTCAAGGCCGCGCAGCTGCTGGCCGAAGAAGGCATCGAGGCCGAGGTGTTCAGCGTCACGAGCTGGAGCGAGCTCGCGCGCGACGGCGTGGCCTGCGAGCAGCAGGCGCTGGCCGGCGTGCAGGCCGATGCGCCGTTCATCGCGCGGCAACTGGGCAAGGGCGGCAAGGCCCCGATCGTTGCCGCCACCGACTACGTGCGCGCCGTGCCCGAGAGCGTGCGCGCCTTCCTGCCCGAAGGCCGCCGCTACCTCACGCTGGGCACCGACGGCTTCGGGCGCAGCGACACGCGCGCGGCGCTGCGCGGGTTCTTCGGCGTGGATGCGCAGAGCATCGCCAATGCTGCGCGCCATGCGCTGACCTGAGCGGCGGCATGGTGGCGCAGGGCCTGCGTTAGAGTCGCAGGCCCCACCTCCTTCGCGCCCATGACCGCCCGCTTCCAGTCCCTCGCCCCCACCGTCCGCCTGGCCGACCAGGTGGCCGATGCGCTCGCGGCCGAGGTGCGCAGCGGGCGGCTTTCCGAAGGCGATCGCCTGCCGACCGAGACCGCGTTGGCCGAGCAGTTCGGCGTGAGCCGCACCGTGGTTCGCGAGGCCGTGTCGCGGCTCAAGTCGCTGGGGCTGGTCGATTCGCGCCAGGGCAGCGGCGTGTACGTGCGCGCCGCCGGCGTCGAGCCGCTGCGCTTCGAGATGCCGCACGTGGCCTCGCGCGAGGCCGTGATCCAGATGGTCGAGCTGCGTCGCGCACTCGAGGCCGAGGTGGCCGCGCTGGCCGCCGAGCGCCGCACGCCGGACGACGTGCAGCGCATCCGCGAGGCCATCGGCGCCTTGCATGCGGCGGTCGAGGCGGGCGGCAACGGCGCGACGAAGACGTGCGCTTTCACCGCGCCATTGCCGAGGCCGCGCGCAACCCCTTCCTGATCGGCACGCTGCAGTACCTGCGGCAGTTCCTGCACGGCGCGACCCGCGTCACGCGCGCCAACGAGGCGCGCCGCGCCGACTTCGCGCGCCAGGTGGCGCAAGAGCATGCGCTGATCGTCGAGGCCATCGAGGCCGGCGACGCGGTGCGGGCACGCGAAGCGGCCAAGAGCCACATGGACAACGCGATCCGCCGCATCGAGCAGGCCGACCCCGCGTTCTGGCAGCAGGAGGGCGCGCAACTCGCGCGGCCCCTGGTCGAAGGCTGGCCGGCCGGCAGCTGAGCCGGTACCTAAAAACACCAGAAAGTCGCTGCGGCGGGCGTTTCTTACGGGTTTACCCGGATCGGCCAACAAATCTCAAATTTGTATGATGACCTGACAAATTGAGCGAGGCCAATCCTTCCCATGACTTCCACCGTGGACCGCTGATCTTCGAAAGCCATTCCCATGACCTCTTCTTCCAACTCTCCTGCCGCCGGTCGCGTGGGCCTTGTCGGCCTCGGCGCCATGGGCGCCGGCATGGCGCAATCGCTGCGCCGCGCGGGCCACGCGCCGCATGTGTTCGACGTGCGCCGCGACGTGGCCGAAGCCTTCGCGCGCGACGGCGGCACCGCCTGCGACACGCTGGTCGCGCTCGGCGCGCAATGCGACATCGTGGTGTCGGTGGTCGTCAACGCGCAGCAGACCGAGGCGGTGCTGTTCGGCGACGGCACCACGCCGGGCTGCGCCGCGTCGATGAAGCCCGGCAGCCTGTTCGTGATGTGCTCCACGGTCGACCCCAACTGGTCGGTGGCGCTCGAGGCGCGGCTCGCCAAGCTCGGCCTGCTGTACCTCGACGCGCCCATCTCCGGTGGCGCCGCCAAGGCCGCGAGCGGCCAGATGACCATGATGACCGCCGGCACCCCCGCCGCCTACGACAAGGCCGGCGCGGTGCTCGACGCCATGGCCGCCAAGGTCTACCGCCTGGGCGACAGCGCGGGCGCGGGCAGCAAGGTGAAGGTCATCAACCAGCTGCTGGCGGGCGTGCACATCGCCGTGGCGGCCGAGGCCATGGCGCTGGGCCTGCGCGAGGGCGTGGACCCGGCCGCGCTCTACGAGGTCATCACGCACAGCGCGGGCAACAGCTGGATGTTCGAGAACCGCATGGCCCACGTGCTGGCGGGCGACTACACGCCGCTGTCGGCCGTCGACATCTTCGTGAAGGACCTGGGGCTGGTGCTCGACGTGGCGCGGGCCAGCAAATTCCCGCTGCCGCTGTCGTCGACCGCGCACCAGATGTTCATGCAGGCCTCGACCGCGGGCTACGCGCGCGAGGACGACAGCGCCGTCATCAAGATTTTCCCCGGCATCGAAGTGCCCGCCCCCAAGGAGCAAACCAAGTGAACGCACAGACCCAACGCCACCACGTCGACACGCCGCTGCTGCGCATCGGCTACGAAGAATGGAACCCCGCCGGCGCCGCCACCGCGGTGCTCGTGCATGGTTGGCCCGACAGCCCGCGCAGCTGGCACGGCGTGGCCGAGCGGCTTGCCGCGGCCGGCTGGCGCGTGCTGCTGCCCGCCCTGCGCGGCTTCTCGCCCACCCGCTTCCTGCACGCCGACACGCCGCGCAGCGGCCAGCTCTCGGCGCTGGGCCGCGACCTGCTTGACTTCATCGACGCGCTCGGCCTGAAGCAGCCCGCGCTGGTCGGCCACGACTGGGGCGCCCGCGCCGTGGCCAACGCCTGCGGCCTGCGGCCCGGCGTGGCCAGCGCGCTCACGCTGATGTCGGTTGGCTACGGCACCAACGCGCCCGACCAGCCGGTGCCGCTCGCGCAGGCGCGCAACTACTGGTACCACTGGTACATGGCCACGCCGCGCGGCGAGCGCACCGTGCGCGAAGACCGCATCGCCTTCACGCGGATGATGTGGGACACCTGGGCGCCGGCCGGCTGGTACGAGGGCGCCGAGTTCGACGCCACCGCCGCCGCCTTCGACAACGCCGACTGGCCCGACGTGGTGCTGCATTCGTACCGCCACCGCTGGGGCTTCGTGCCCGGCGACCCGCGGTACGCGGCCGACGACGCCGCGCTCGACCCCGCGCCCGTGCTGGCCGTGCCCACGCTGGTGCTGCACGGCGCGGCCGACACGTGCAATCATCCCGACACGTCGGCCGGCAAGGAGCGTTTCTTCAGCGGGCCCTACCGCCGCGAACTGCTCGACGGCGTGGGCCATTTCCCGCAGCGCGAAGCGCCCGCCGCCGTGGCCGACGCGCTGCTGCGCTTTCTGCCTGCCCTCTGAACGAACAACACCGGGACAAGACCACCATGAACATCCTCATCACTGGCGGCTGCGGCTTCCTCGCGCCCGCCTCGCACGCACGTTGCTCGCGGGCGGCCCGCTCGCGCTGGCCGGCGGCGCCGCGCAACCCGTGTCGCGCATCACCCTGGCCGACCGCGTGCCGCCGCCGGCCGACCTGGCAAGCGACGCGCGCGTGCGGTTCGTGCAGGGCGACCTCTACGAGCAAGCCGGCAACGGCACGCTGCCGCTGGCCGACACCGACGCCGTGTTCCATCTTGCCGCGGCCGTGAGCGGCGAATGCGAGGCCGACTTCGACCTCGGCATGCGCAGCAACCTCGATACCACGCGCGTGCTGCTCGACGCCTGCCGCCGCGCGGGCCACGCGCCGGTGTTCGTGTTCTCCAGCTCGGTCGCTGTGTTCGGCGATTCGCCCGAGCAACGCCTGCCCGCCGTGATCGAAGACACCACGCTGCCCACGCCGCAGAACAGCTACGGCATCCAGAAATTCATCGGCGAGCAGCTGGTGGCCGACTTCACGCGCAAGGGCTTCGTGCAGGGCCGCAACGTGCGGCTCATGACCGTGTCGGTGCGCCCCGGCCGGCCCAACGGCGCGGCCTCCAGCTTCCTGAGCGGCATGCTGCGCGAGCCGCTGGCCGGCGAGCGCGCGCGCTGCCCCGTGTCGCCCGACACGCCGGTGGCACTGGCGTCGCCCGGCAACACCGTCGCCGGCATCGTGCGCGCAGCCACCGCCAGCGCCGCCGAATGGGGCGCCCGCACCGCCATCAACCTGCCGGCATTGACGACCACCGTGCGCGAGATGGCGCAGGCGCTGGAACGCATCGCGGGCAAGGAAGCGACGGACCTGATCGACTGGACGCCCGACGCCGCCGTTGCGAAGATCGTCACCAGCTGGCCCAGCCGCATCCACGCCGCGCGTGCCGAGGCGCTGGGCCTGAAGGCCGACGCCAGCTTCGACGCCATCCTGCGCGACTACGTGCGCGAGAACGCGCAGGCCGTGAAGCTGCCGCTGAAGGACTGAGCCATGCCCCAGCTCGTGCTCGGCTGCATCGCCGACGATTTCACCGGCGCCACCGACCTCGCCAACAACCTCGTGCGCGCCGGCATGCGCGTGGTGCAGGCCATCGGCGTGCCCGAAGGCCCGCTCGATGCCGATGTCGACGCTGTGGTGGTCGCCCTCAAGTCGCGCACCATCGCGCCGGCAGACGCCATCGCGCAGTCGCTGGGCGCGCTGCGCTGGCTGCAGGCGCAGGGCGCGCGGCAGATCTACTTCAAGTACTGCTCCACCTTCGACAGCACGCCTCAAGGCAACATCGGCCCGGTGACGGAGGCGCTGATGGATGCGTTGAATTGCGACTTCACCATCGCCACGCCCGCCTTCCCCGACAACAAGCGCACGGTGTTCAAGGGCTACCTCTTCGCGGGCGATGTGCTGCTCAACGAGAGCGGCATGCAGAACCACCCGCTCACGCCGATGACCGATCCGAACCTGGTGCGCGTGCTGCAGGCGCAGTGCACGCGCAAGGTCGGGCTCATCGACTACACGGTGGTGGGGCGCGGCGCGGACGCGATCGACGAGCGCATCGCGCAACTGAAAAGCGAAGGCGTGTCGATCGCCATCGTCGACGCGGTCTCCAACGACGACCTGCTGCGCATGGGCCCCGCCCTCGCGAAGATGCCGCTGCTGACGGCAGGCTCGGGCGTGGCCATCGGCCTGCCCGCCAACTTCGGCCTCGCGCCTTCGTCGCAGGCCAGCGCGTTGCCGAAGGCGAGCGGCAAGACGGCCATCGTGTCGGGCAGCTGTTCGCTCGCGACGAATCGCCAGGTGCTCGACTTCATCCAGCGCGGCGGCGCGGCCATGGCGGTCGACCCGTTGCGCATTGCCGCGGGTGTCGACGTCGCGGCCGAGGTGCTGGCGTGGGCCACCCCGCTGATCGACAAGGGCCCGGTGCTCGTCTACTCCACAGCCGAAGCCGGCGCCGTGAAATCGGTACAGGGAAGGCTCGGCGTCGAAGAAGCCGGCGCGATGGTCGAACGCACCATCGCCGCCATTTCACGCGGCCTCGTCGAACGCGGTGTGCGCCAGCTCGTCGTGGCGGGCGGTGAAACCTCGGGCGCGTGCGTGCAAGCGCTGGGCATCGCCCAACTGCAAATCGGTCCGCAGATCGACCCGGGCGTGCCGTGGTGCCATGCGCGTTCCGATGCCGCGCCCGACACTGGCGTGCATGTCGCGCTGAAGTCCGGCAACTTCGGCAGCGATGATTTTTTTACCAAGGCTTTTTTGGTGCTGGGATGACGGCTTGTCTGCTTCCTTCGGGGCGCGCTCACGCCGACGGTGTGCTCTGCTCCGCGAATGTCCCCCGGCCTGCGGCCTCCTCCTTTATTTCGCTGCGCAGAGCACACCGCCGACGTGAGCGTTTTCAGAGCACCGGTTGATCAGCGATCCACCAGCTGCGTGCCCAAGTGCACAGGGCACTGGGTGCTCCCCGCAGCGAAATAAAGGAGGAGCGAAGCGGGGGACATTCGCGGAGGGGAGTACCCGGTGTCCTGTGCATCCGCCCTGAACAACAGCACCTCAAAAACGAAAGAAAAAATGAACGAACCCCAAGCCAGAGAAGAAATCTGCCGCGTCGGCCGCAGCCTCTTCGAGCGCGGCTACGTGCACGCCACCGCCGGCAACATCAGCGTGCGGCTGGACGACGGCTTCCTCATCACGCCCACCGACGCCTGCCTCGGGTTTCTGGACCCCGCACGCCTGGCGCGGCTCGATGCGCAAGGCCGGCAGACCAGCGGCGACCGTGCCAGCAAGACGATCGCGCTGCACACGCGCATCTACGCCGCCGCGCGCACGTTCGATCCCGACACCGCCTGCGTCATCCACACCCACAGCACCCACTGCGTCGCCCTCACGCTGAATGCACCGGGCGCCGAACTGCTGCCCGCGCTCACGCCCTACTTCGTCATGAAGGTCGGCCACGTGCCCGTCGTTCCGTACCACCGCCCCGGCGCCCCCGAGGCCGCCGAACAGGTGGCGCAGGCCATCGAACGCCTGGGCACCGCCGGCACGCCCATCCGCGCGGTGATGCTCACGCGCCTGGGCCCCAACGTCTGGCACGACACGCCGGCCGCCGCCATGTCCGTGCTCGAGGAACTCGAGGAAACCGCCCGACTCCAGCAACTCACGCAGGCCGTCAAGCCCGAGCCGCTGAACGCCGAACAGATCGATGAACTGCGCCGCACCTTCGGCGCGCGCTGGTAGCAGCCGCAGTAGGAGTACAAACACCCCATGCCCCAATTCGCCGCCAACCTCTCGATGCTCTACCCCGAGCTCGACTTCCTCGACCGCTTCGACGCCGCCGCGAAAGACGGCTTCAAGGCGGTCGAGTACCTGTTCCCCTACGCCTTCGCGAAGAACGAGATCCTTGCAAGGCTCCAGCACAACGGCCTGCAACAGGTGCTGTTCAACGGCCCGCCCGGCGACTGGGACGGCGGCGATCGCGGCCTGGCCTGCCTGCCCGGGCGCGACGCCGAGTTTCGCGACGGCATTGCCAAGGCCGTCGACTACGCCGTGGCGCTGGAGTGCCCGCGCATCCACGTCATGGCCGGCCTCGTGCCCGAAGGCCTGGAGCGCGACGCCGTGCAGGCCGTGTACCTCGACAACCTGCGCTGGGCCGCCACCGAAGCCGCCAAGGCCGGCCGCGACGTGCTCATCGAGCCCATCAACACGCGCGACATCCCGCGCTTCTTCCTCAACCGGCAAGACCACGCGCACGAGATCGTCGAGGCCGTCGGCGCGCCCAACCTCAAGGTGCAGATGGACCTGTACCACTGCCAGATCGTCGAGGGCGACGTGGCAATGAAGATCCGCAAATACCTGCCCACCGGCCGCGTCGGCCACCTGCAGATCGCCGGCGTGCCCGCGCGCCACGAGCCCGACACCGGCGAGCAGGACTACCCCTACCTGTTCGACGTGATCGACGAGGTCTCGGCGCAGTGCGGCTGGCAGGGCTGGATCGGCTGCGAGTACCGGCCCGCGCGCGGCGCCGAGCCGGGCGGCACCTCGGCCGGGCTCGGCTGGTTGCGCGCACAGCGGCAGCGCACCGCATGAAGCTCGCGGCACTGCGCATTCCGGCGCCGCTGCGCGGCTTCACCGTCGCGGGCGACGCGCAGGTGTTCGATGTCACGCTGGCCGACGGCAAGGTCGCATCGATCGTGCCCAGCGCCGAGCAGACGCACGCGCGCGGCACGCTGCTGAGCGCGCTGGTCGAGGCCCACGCGCACATCGACAAGAACTACACCGTGCAGGACGTGGGCGCCGCGCAGGGCAACCTGTTCGCGGCCATCGACCGCATGAACAAGCACCGCGACAGCTGGACCGGCGAGTCGCTGCGCCTGCGCATGGAGCGCGCGCTGCACGACGCGTGGCAGTGCGGCACGCGCGCGCTGCGCACGCACCTCGACTGGGTGCAGCCCGAGCCGCCCGCGGCGCTGCCCGTGTTCGAGGCCTTGCGCGAAGCGTGGCGCGGCCGTGTCGAGCTGCAGTTCGTGTCGCTCACGCCGCTGGACCTGTTCGCCGACCTGGCGGCCGGCGAGCGCATCGCGCGCGAGGTCAAGCGCGCGGGCGGCGTGCTCGGCGCGTTCGTCTATCGCAACGAGGGCATCGTCCACAAGCTCGGGCGCGTGTTCGACCTGGCGCAACAGCACGGGCTGGACCTGGACTTTCATGTCGACGAAGGGCTCGACGCCGAAGCCGGCGGCCTGCGCAGCATTGCGCAGCTGGTGCGCGCACGCGACTTCAAGGGCCGCGTGGCCTGCGGCCATTGCTGCTCGCTGTCGGTGCAGGACGATGCCGTCGCCAACGAAACGCTCGCGCTGTGCGCGGGCGCCGGGCTGCACATCATTGCGCTGCCCACCACCAACCTCTACCTGCAGGGCGCGTGGGACCGCACGCCGGTGCAGCGCGGCATCACGCGCATCCGCGAGGCGGCGGCACGGGGCTTGCGTGCGAGCCTGGCCACCGACAACGTGCAGGACGCCTTCTATCCCTACGGCAGCTACGACCTTCTGGAGACCTTCGGCCTCGGCGTGCAGATGGCGCACCTGGCGCCCGCCACCGACTGGCTCGACACCGTCACCGTGAACCCCGCGAAGGCGCTCGGGCTCGCATGGGACGGGCGCATCGCGCCCGGCTGCCCGGCGGACCTGCTGGTGCTGGCGGCCACCGACGAACACGAACTCATCGGCCCGCGCGGACGGCAACGCACCGTCATCCGCGCCGGCGAAATCCTCGAGAACAATCCGGAGAAAAACCCATGAGCATGGGCAAGCCAATGGCCAACTACGCCGCCGCCAAGCGCGTCGGCGATTTCGTCTTCATGAGCGGCGTGGTCGCGGTCGACCCCGCCACGCGCCGCGCCGTCGCCGGCTACGACGCCATTCCCGAAGCGGCGCGCACCGCGCTGCAGGGCGTGGGCTATGCCACGGGCCAGATGTCGGTCGATGTGTTCGAGGCGCCGATCGTCGCGCAGAGCTGGTTCGTGCTCGAGCGCATCCGCCAGATCGCGGCCGAGCACGGCGGCACCATGGAAGACGTGGTGAAGCTGGTGCAGTACTTCCGCCACCTGCCGCACTACGCGTTCTACAACCGCGTGCGCGGCCTGTTCTACCCGGGCGAGCCGCCGGTGAGCACGGTGGTGGAGGTGTCGCGCTTCCTGCCGGGCGACGAGGTGCTGGTGGAGGTCGAGGCGACGATGTACCTGCCGCGGCGCTGACGCACGCGCGCGCTCGCTCGCTGGGGCTACTTGCGCCCGCGCCCTTCAGCAGGAACTCCGTCACCTCCTCGATCAGGTAGCGCCGGTCTTTCTCGCCGCCTTGCTGCGCCGTGCCCCGGTAGTACGCGGCCTGCGTGGCGTGGTCGGCGTAGAACTGGGTCACGGCCCAGATGTGGAACAGCACCAGCATCGGGTCGGCCTTGTCCATCAGGCCCTGGTTCATCCAGTTCTGGATCACGGCGGCGGCCTGGTCGGTGCGCTGCTTGCTCGTGTCCATCATGTCGTTGATGACGGGCGCGCCGCGCATCATCTCGGCCGTGAAGATGCGCGAGCGCAGCGGATGGTCGAACGAGAACATCATCTTGCGATGGATCAGGTCGCCCAGCACCTTGCGCGGGCCGAAGGCCTCGTCGCTGAAGCCGAACACCACGATCCAGTCGGTGAGGATGTCCTGCAGCACCTGCCGGTACAGCGCTTCCTTGCTGTCGATGTAGTAGTGCAGCTGCGCCTTCGACAGCCCCGCCTTGTCGGCGATGGCCTGGGTCGACGCGCCGGCCAGCCCATCGCTGGCGAACACCTCGATGGCGGCCTGGTTGATCAGGCCGAGCACCTGCGTGTACTTGCGCGAACGCCCGCGCGTGGCGGGCGCCTCGGCCTCTGCCGCACTCGCGCCCACGTCGCTGCCCGTGCCGGCGGTGGAAGGCCGCGTGCTCACAGCTGAAGCACCAGCTCCGTGCCCTTGGCGCGGGAGCAGCACAGCGCCACCTTGTGGCGGCGCTCGCTGCCGGTCAGGCAGAAGTCGCGGTGCTCGGCGCCTTCGCCGTCGCCCTCGACCACGCAGGTGCCGCACAGGCCCTGCTGGCACGACACGGGAATGTCGATGCCCACTTCGTGCAGCGCGTCGACAGCCGTCTGGTCGGCCGCCACCGGCACGCTGATGCCGCGCCGCGCGAGCTTGAGCATGAAGGGCAGGCCGGTGGTGGTGTTGGCGTCGGTGGGCGCGGCGAAGTACTCGGCATGCAGCGCGTCTTCGGGCCAGTGGGCGGAGGCGTCGCGCACCGCCTGCATGAAGCCGCCGGGCCCGCAGACGTACAGGTGCGTGCCGGGCGCGCGCTCGGCCAGCAGCGCGCGCAGGTCGATGCGCTGCGACGCGTCGCCCTGGTCGAGGTGCAGCCGCAGGTGCGGTGCCAGCGCGGGCGCGCGCAGCGCGTCGCAAAGGCCAGGTGCTCTTCGCTGCGCGCGAACACGCACAGCGTGAAGCCGGCGCCGCGCGCCGCCAGTGCCTGCGCCATGGCCAGCAGCGGCGTCATGCCGATGCCGCCGGCCAGCAGCAGGTGGTGGGTCGCTTCGTCGCGCAGCGGAAAGGTGTTGCGCGGCGCGCTGATGGGCAGCAGGTCGCCCTCGCGCACGCGCTCGTGCATCGAGGCCGAGCCGCCGCGGCTGCCGAGCTCGCGCTTCACGCCGATCACGTAGCCGCCCGCGCCCGCGCCCGTGCCCGAAGGCGCGCGCGCCAGCGAGTACTGCCGTGAGAAACCGCCGGGCATGTGCACGTCGATGTGCGCGCCGGCCTCGTAGGGCGGCAACGGCCGGCCCCACGGGTGGGCCAGCTCGAAGGCCAGGATTTCCGGCGTCTGTCGCGAAATGCGTTCGACGCGGACGGTGAGCGTGCGTTCGAGGCTCATGTGCGTGCTCCCTTTGTCTTTCTTTCCTGGATGCTCAGATGGTCTTCAGCGCGCGCGACACGCGCTCGATGAAATGGGTGCGGTCGCTCTCGGTCACGGCGTTCATGTCGTGCAGTTGCAGCCACGTCACCTTGCAGCGCCAGGCGAACAGCGCGCGCAGCGCACGCGTGAACAGCCTGCGGCCCGGGTCGCCGATCACCATCACGAACCAGCGCGGCGAGCCGCCCGTGGTCACCACCGTGAGCCGCTGGATGTGCCGCAGGCCCGACTTCGCGAGCTGCCCCTTGCGCTCCGCCGGCAGGAAGGCCACGCCCGGGAGCCACACCCGTTCGAGCCAGCCCTTGAGCATGGACGGCGGTCCGTGGAACCACGTGGGGTAGACGAACACCAGGTGCTCGGCCCACAGCAACGCGTCGACGTGGGGTTTCACGCGCTCGCGGATCAGTTCGGGGTTGTCGAGGTAGGCAATGCGCTCTTCACGGGTCAGCGTCGGATCGAAGCCTTCGGCGTACAGGTCGATGGACTTGACGGCGTGCCGGGGTTCGAGCGCCTCGAGGGCGGTGCGGTAGAGCGCGTGGTTGAAGCTGTCAGGATTCGGATGGCAGTGGACGACGAGCGTTTTCATGTGGAGGGCCGGTTCGCCTGTCGGCGAGACGGGGTCAGAGCCCAAGGAGTGAAAGGCCGCGCAGTGCCTTATGGCAACCCAGGCGCCGGCATCTGACCCCGGCGCAAGCCCCGCGCGACCCACGGGAAAAACAGCAGCTGTTGCAGCAACCCGCGCGGGTTACTTGCCGGTGAGCTTCTTGCGGACGTCGACGCCGACGCCCTTGTTGACGAACTGCGTGGTCACGACCTTCGACAGGTCGACCTCGCCTTGCTTGTACAGGCCGGCCTTGACCATCTTGTCGTAGAAGTCCTTCACGCGGGCTTCGTCCATGGCGCCGATGCCCTTGGTGAGCGACTCGCCGCTGTCGACGATGCCCATCTTCTTCATCAGCTCGATGGAGCCCAGCAGCGAGGCCACGGGCGAGTCGGGGTTGGTCTTGGCGATGAGCTCGTTGGCGGCCTTGTTGTCGCCGTAGAGGTAGTTGTTCCAGCCGATGATCGAGGCCTCGACGAACTTGCGCACCGTCTCGGGCTTGGTCTTGATCAGGTCGGCGCGCGTCTCCACGGTGGTCGAGTAGGTCGAGAAGCCGTTGTCGGCCAGCAGTTGCACCACCGGGTCGAAGCCGGCCTGCGCCTTGATCGACAGCGGCTCCGAGATGGCGTAGCCCTGCTGGATCGACTTCTTGTCGGCCAGGAACGGGCCCACGTTGAAGGTGTAGGGCTTGAGCTGCGAGTCCTTGAAGCCGTGCTCCGACTTCATCCACTGCCAGAAGCTGAACTGGCCGTCCTTGCCGATGAAGGCCACGGGCGCTTGGTCATGTCCTTGAAGGTGTCGAAGCCCTGGCCCGGGTGCGCGAACATGGCCTGCGGGTCTTCTGGAAGAAGGCCGCGACCACCACGGTGGGCACGCCGTTCTTCACGTTGTCGAAGGACTGCAGCAGGTTGCCGGTCATCAGGAAGTCGACCTTGCCTGCCGGCAGCATCGGCCGGTTGTTGACCATCGGGCCGCCTTGCTGGATCTCGACATCGAGGCCGTATTTCTTGTAGGTGCCGTCCACCAGTGCCTGGTAGAAGCCGCCGTGGCCGGCCTGCGCTTTCCAGTTGGTGGCGAACACCACTTTTTCCTGCGCCTGCGCGGCGAAGGCGGCGCCGGCGAGCGCCAGGCCAAGGGCAACGGCGCCGAGCGGGCGGATGTGGAAAGCGGGGATGCGCATGGGGACGGACTCCTGTGGAGGTTTTGGAAAGTACGGGACGCGAAGACTAATCTGTTCAGCGCTCGACGGCCATATCCGCCGACCAGCCGCGCGTCTTGCCGGGGTTCATCAGCCCCATCGGGTCGCTGCGCTTCTTGAAGTCGATCTGCTGCGTGTCGATGGTTTTCATGCCGCCGTCCTCGATGGTCACCACGTGGGGGTTGAAGATCTTGCAGCCGCCCTGCGACTCGATCTCGCGGATCAGCTCGTACTGGTGGGCCTCGCCCTTCCAGCGCACCAGCAGGATGCCGAAGGTGCCGCACTCGCCGCCGGCGCGCGCGAAGTCCTGGTGCTGCAGCACGTCGTCGCCGAAGATCTGCAGGTGGCGCTCCACCACCGACGGATCGAAGGGCTGGGCGTACGCCACCTGCAGGTAGGTCCAGCCGCGGTCGGCCTTCAGCGCCTGCAGCGTCGTGTGGTTGAAGGCGCACTCGTAGGCCGGCGGCAGGCCGTCGGCCAGCAGTTCGGCCTCGGTGCCCGCGACCGAAATGTGGCCGCCGCTTGCGTCGGCCAAGGCGCGGAAGTCGGCCATCGAATCGGGCGAGACCATGGCGAACACCGCATGCCGGTCGGCCGGGAAGCGGTCGCGCATGGCCGTGTAGTAGGGCGAGAAGCGCGCCTCCACCGTCGACAGCAGGAAGATGTCGAGCGTGGGCGCCTGCGCGGCAATGCCGAAGTCGAGCGCGCCGCGGTAGGTGTCGAACAGCACCGTGCAGTGCACCCATTCGACGGCCGGGCTCAGCGCCACTTCGACGTCGAGGATCACGCCGTTGGTGCCGTAGGCGTGGTGCACCTGCTGGATCTCGTCGCCGTGCAGCTCGATGACGCGCGGCTCGCGCTCCACCGTCATCACGCGCGCGCGCAGCAGGTTGCCGGGGTCGCGCAGGATGCCGTGGCGGAACGAGCCGATGCCGCCAAAGCCGCCCGCGATGAAGCCGCCGATGCTGGCCACGTGCCAGGTCGAGGGCCACATGCGCAGGGCCTGCCCGGTCTCGCGCGCGGTGAGGTCGATGTCGTGCATGCGCGCGCCGGCCTCCACGCGCATGCGGCCTTCCTGGACGTCGAGCACGCGGCACATCTGCGTCACGTCGAGCACGATGCCGCCTTCGAGCGGCACGCACTGGCCGTAGTTGCCGGTGCCGCCCGCGCGCACGGTGAGCGGCAGCTTCCACCTGGCGGCCACGGCGGCGGCCTGGCGCACGTCTTCCTCGGTGCTGACCTTGACCACGAGGTCGGCCACGCAGCCCGCGAGCTGCGCGGTGAGGATGGGGCTGTACCAGTAGAAGTCTTTGGACAGCTGCTTGCGCTGCGCCGGCGCGGTGATCAGGTTGAGGCCGTGCAGCTCGGCGCGCACGGCGTCCCAGTCGACGGCGGGGGGCGGCAGGGTCCTAGCGTTCACGGCGCATCTCGCTTTCGTGCCAGTGGCCGAGCACCAGGCGCGACAGGGCGGCGAACACGATGAAGATCACGATGCCCAGCAGCGACACCAGCAGCAGCGCCGCGAACATCATCGGGATCTCGGTACGGAAGCTCGATTCGAGGATGCGCGAGGCCAGCCCCGTTTCCTTGCCCGCCGTGCCGGCCGTGAACTCGGCCACCACCGCGCCGATCAGGCTCAGGCCGCCCGCGATCTTCAGGCCCGCCATGAAGTACGGCAGCGCGCTGGGCGCAAGCAGGTAGCGGAAGGTCTGCCACGGCGAGGCCTTGTAGAGCTGGAACAGGTCGCGCAGGTTGCTGTCGGCGCTCTTCAGGCCGATGACGGTGTTCGACAGGATCGGAAAGAAGGCCACGATCCAGGCGCACAGCAAGAGCGCCGCCGTGGTGCTCGACACGTAGATCAGGATGAGCGGCGCGATCGCGATGATCGGCGTCACCTGCAGGATCACGGCAATGGGGAACAGGCCGATCTCCACCCACTTGAACAGCGCGAACGCGATGGCCAGCAGCACGCCGCCGACGATGGCCGCCGTGAGCGCGAGCAAGGTGAGCTTCACCGTGAACCACAGCGCGCTCGACAGCGAATCCCAGTTGTCGAACAGCGTGCGCAGGATGAGCGAGGGCGCGGGCAGGATGTAGTGCGGGATGTTGTTGGCCCGCACGGTCCACTCCCACAGCAGCAGCAGCGCGAGCACGATGCCCGCGGGCACGACGATGCGCAGCAGCGATTCGCGGCGGCGCAGCTTGTCTTCGTGGGCGCGCAGCGTGGCCTCGGAGGGCGCGTCGTCCAGCGCCGGGTCGGCCTTGGCAATCAGCGTGGTCATCCTGTTTTTCTACCGTTCGTTGGGTCGTGGGGGCGGCGGTTCAATGGTCGACGTCCAGGCCGTGCAGCGCGCCGTGCAGCGACCGGGACACCGCCGTGCAATGCGCGTTGTAGCGGCTGGAGGTGCGGAACTCCTCGCCGCGCGGATAGGGCTCGTCGATGCGGATCTCGTCGATCACCCGGCCCGGGCGCGCCGCCATCACCACGATGCGGTTCGACAGGTACACCGACTCGTACACGCTGTGCGTCACGAACACGATCGAGAAACGGTGCTCGCGCCAGATGGCCAGCAGGTCGTTGTTGAGCTTGATGCGCGTCATTTCGTCGAGCGCGGCAAAGGGCTCGTCCATCAGCAGCAGGCGCGGGTGCGTGACCAGCGCGCGCGCGATCGACACGCGCATCTTCATGCCGCCCGACAGCTCGCGCGGGTACACGTCGGCAAAGCGCGAGAGGCCCACCAGTTCGAGCACCTGCTGCACCACCGGCGCGGCCTCGTCGCGGCTCATGCCCGCCAGCTTGAGCGGCAGCCACACGTTGTCGAACACCTTGGCCCAGGGCATCAGCGTGGGCTCCTGGAACACGAAGCCCAGGTCGCGGTCGCTGCGGGTCTTGCCGGTGTTGGCGCCCGACCAGTGCATCTCGCCCGAGCTGAGCCGCGTGAGCCCGGCGATCAGCCGCAGCGCGGTGCTCTTGCCGCAGCCCGAGGGGCCGAGAAAACTGATGAAGTCGTGCTCGCCGACGTCGAGCGACATGCCTTGCAGCGCGAGCGTGCCGTTGGCGAAACGCTTGCTGACGTTGCGCAGCGTGACCAGGGGTGGGGTCGTGGTGCTTTCCATGGGAGCGAGCCTAGCGCCAGGCGGGCACGTTGGCGAGGCGCGACAGCGGGAAGCGGTCGACCTCGTGCAGCAACTCGACGAAGCGGCGGCCCACATGGTCGAGCACGGCCGCACCCTTCTCGGCGGTGGCGCGCGTGGCGTCGCCGGCGGCGCCCGCGGGGTTGATGTCGTGCATCTGCCAGCCGAGCTTGCCGCTGGGGGTGATCGAGAGGAACTTGTTCTCGGCGGCCAGCTGCTCGGTCATGGAGCTGAAGTTCTGGAACTGGTCGCGGCACACGTAGTCGGGCGTGAGGTGCAGCATGACCGAGCTTTCGAGGTCGCCGGCATGGATGCCGTGCTTGCCCTCGTGCGCGGTGAACAGGCCCTCGGGCAGGCCCAGCGTGTACCAGTTGGCTGCCACGACCATCATGTCGTGCTCTTCGCGCAGGTCGCGCGCCACGATGTCCATCACGCTCATCTGGCCGCCGTGGCTGTTGTAGAGCACCAGCTTGCGCACGCCGGCCTTGGCGACGCAGGCGCCGATGTCCTTCCACAGCGAGATCAGCGTGTTGGCCGACACGGTGAGCGTGCCGGGGTAGCGCGAGTGCTCGTTGCTCTTGCCGTAGGGCACGGTGGGCAGGAACAGCACCGGCAGGTCGTCGGGCAGGTACGGCAGGGTGGCGCGCACCATGCCGTCGATGGTGGCGGTGTCGGTCGACATCGGCAGGTGGGGGCCGTGCTGTTCGGTGGCGCCCACCGGCAGTACGGCGATCAGCCGTTCGCGGTCGAGGCGGGAGAACTCTTCGCTGGTCAGGTCGGACCAGAAACGGCTGCGCAGGGGGAGCGAATTCATCGTGGCAAACCTCTTGACGGCGGGTTGGATAGTCTAAATTATCCATGTGGTCAAAAAAGATTGCCTAGCAATAACCCGTGGTTGCTTGTAATAACGTGAAACGCAGGCCCAAATCAGATTGACTGGATCAATTACCGGCACTTGGGGCTACCAGCGCACGCGCATGCCCAGTTGTCCCTGCACGCCGGTCTGCTGGGTGTTGCCGATGGCACCGGTGTAGGCCAGCCCGCCGTACACCGCCAGCACCCGGCTCAGTTGCCCGACGACACCGATGCCGACTTCGAGCGCGCTCGCGTTGCGGCGGTTGACGACCTGGTCGGTGGGGCCGAAGAAGATCGCGTTGCTGCCGCTGAAGGTGTGCCACAAGTTGGCCTTGAGGTAGGGCTTCCACGTGCCGCCGCCGGCGCTGAAGTTGCCCTCCAGCCGCGCGCCCAACCGGCCCGTCACCGCGTTGTCGCGCCGAAAGCTCACGGCGGAGATGCCGTCGTCGAAGCTGTCGATCGTGCTGCGCTGCCAGATCAGTTGCGCCTGCGGCTGCAGCGTCACGGTGTCGCTCAGGGCCAGCGGATAGCCGGTCTCGAACGAGGCCGTCACCGCGTTGCCGCGCGGCGCGGCGCCGCGCCCGAGCGTGGAGCGCGCATCGGTCTTGAAGCGCGTGGCCATGAGCACGGTGTCGGTGTACCAGCCGGTGCGCGCGACCCGGGTCCAGTACGCGCCCAGGCTGTAGCCCTCGACGCTCAGGCGGCCGGTGGCCGCGTTGGCCAGGCCGCCGGCCGAGCCGCTGGTGTCGCCGCTGGCGCGGGTGTATCCGCCCAGCACGCCGACCCGGTGGCGTGCGCCCGCGTCGTCGGTGGCTATCAGGAAATCGTGGCCGATCTGCAGGCCGGAGATGCGTCCGTCGAACTGCGGGTTCGCGTCGCCGCGCAGGCGCTGCCGCGTGCTTTCGCCGAACACGCGGCCCCAGGATGCCTGCGCGCCTTCGTCGCTCGCGAGCAATTGCTGGTCGCCCTGCCGGTCGTGGAAGCTGCCCAGCTGCGCCAGGCCGAGGCTGCGCACCACCAGCGGCATGCTGCTGTAGAGCGCGACCTCGGGGCGGTACAGGTGGACCGTGTCCAGCGACGCGTCGCCGCCCGGCATGTGTTCGATGAGTTCGATGGCTTCCTCGAGCGTGCCCACCACCGTCCCGCCGACCGCGTAGCCGCTGTTGCGCAGGTACCAGTTGTCGGGGTTGTTGCCTGCGGCGCCGCCGCGGAACAGGTGGTAGTCGTAGGCGCCGGCCTCGACCGGCTGGGTCAGCGAGAAGGCATTGGCGGCGGTGGTGCCGCCGTTTTGCGCCTGCACCACCAGGATGCCGTCGGCCAGCGTCGGCGCGCCCAGGCCGCCGCGGTTGACGACGCGGATGCCGGTGCCGCCCGAGGCCTGGCCGCCGTCGATCACCAGCTTGTCCGACGGCGCGTTGTCGCCGGCCAGCACCGTGTTGACCTGCATCAGCGCGCCGGCGCCGACGTAGTTGCCGCGCACGGTGAAGGCGCCGAAGTTGACGCCGTCGTTCGGGCCGGGCAGCAGCGTGCCCTGGTTCGTCACGTTGCCCGCGAAGGTGCCGGTGCCGGCCACGGTGGCGCCGGGGAGCACGGTGATGACGGGGCTGGTCAGCGTCGCGGGAAGGTTGAAGCGCCCGCTTTCCACGCGCACCGAGTCCGAGAAGCTCGCATCGGTCAGCCACGACCACTGGGTGCCGCGCATCGTGAGGTTCTGGAAATTGCGGAAAGCGTTGTCCACCGTGCCGGTGCCTTCGAGAAAGGCATTGCTGCTCGCATTGCCGCCGTCGGCCGCGCCCCGGATGACCGAGCCGGTCTGCAGGATCAGCGTGCCGGTGCCGCCCCCGCCCATCAGGATCGCGCCGTCGTTGCCGGTGCCTCCGTGGCCTTCGATGGTGCCGGCATTGACCAGCACGTCGTTGCCGTTCTGTCCGCGGTAGCCGTAGTCGTTGGCGCTGGAGAGCAGGCCGCCGGCCCGGTTCTCGACCCGCGAGAAGAAGCTCGCGCTGAGCGTGTTCACATGCACCGCGCTCGCGAAGCCGCTGGTGGCCGAGGTGTTGGCGCCCGTGGTGCGGATCGCGCCGGTGTTGATCAGCAGGTTGGCCACGAGGTTGCCGCCCTGCAGGTAGACGCCCTTGGCCGCAGTGCCGCTCACGTCGATGGTGCCGCTGTTCACGACGGTGTTGCCCGGGCCCAGCGTGGAAATGCCGTGCGAGCTGCCGCCCGTGGTGGTGATGCTGCCGGTGTTCGTGAGAAGGCTGCGGGTGCTGCTGTTCGACGTCACCAGCATGCCCGCCGTGCCGCTGCTCGTGGTGCGGATGGCGCCGTTGTTGGTCAGCGTGTTGTCGTTGTCGGTGGCGACCATGGCCGCGCGCGCGCCGCCCGAGCCGCCCGAGACGGTGATCGTTCCGTTGTTGACGATGCTGCTGGCGTCGTGCACCAGCAGGGCCTGCGTGGCATTGGTGCTCAGCGTGGCGCCCGCGTTCACCATGATGCCGACGCCGGTGCTGCCCGGCACGGCGATCACGCTGGGCGAGCCGGTGGTGGTGCCGTCGCAGACCACGCTGTCGCCGGTGCCGGGCGTGGCGGTCGGGCCGCAGGCCGCGTGCGCCGCGCCGGCGAGCAGTGCCGCGGCAGCGGCGAGACAGGAAACAGGGGAGGCCGGGAGACGGTGCAGAAACCGATGCGGGCGTTCGATGCGCATGCTTGCTCCTCGTTGTCGTCGCCCCCGCCGAACCGGAAACGGCCCGGCCATTTGGCACGATTAACAACTTGGAAACAATCGAGCTGTTGCTGTCGCGAGACGCCGAAGCCGCCGTCAGCGCCGCACCACGTAGCGCGTCACCACCGGCGCGCTCTCGCCGATGTGGAACGCCAGCCGCCGCTCGCGCAGCGCCATGTCGCTCGCGGTGGCGCGGTTGAAGCGGCGCAGGTGGTCGGTCCACGACTCGTCGACGATCTGCTCGACGTAGCGCTCGGGCTGCCCGATGTCGTGCAGCAGTTCCCAGCCGATGGCGCCCTGGCTCAGGCGCGCGCGGCGGGTCTGCTGCATCACGAGGTGGAAGGCGGCGGCGCGGGCCGGGTCGATGAAGAACTCGACCGTGATGACCACGCGGCCGTTTTCCTCCGGCGCCTCGGCCGGCGGGCCGGTGGCCCAGCCGGCCTGGGCGGGGCGGGTATCGTCCTCGCCGCTCACGTCGGTCACCCAGCGCAGGGCGCCGAGCATCAGCAGCGTGCCGCTCACGGCCGCGATGGCCAGGCTGATCTGCAGCGTGCTCACCGTGGCCACCTGGCCCCAGATGGCCGCACCGATGGCGCTCGCGCCCATGATCGCCATCTGGTACATCGACATGCCGCGCGCGCGCACCCAGTCGGGCAGCGCGAGCTGGGCCGACACCGAGAGCGAGTTGGCCACCGTGATCCACGCCATGCCGCCGAAGAACATGGCCGGCACCGCGACCCACGCGTTGGGCGCGAAGGCCATGACGGCAGTGGCGCCCGACTGCAGCAGCGTGCCGCGCAGCACCAGCTGGTCGCGCCCCAGCGCCTGGCGCAGCCGCGGCAGGAACAGCACCGCGATGATCGCGCCCGAGCCCATGGCGGCCAGCAGCAGCGTGAAGGTGCCGGCGCCGCCGCCCTGCAGGTTGCGCGCCAGCAGCGGCAGCAGCGCGAGCAGCGCCGTGGAGTGGAAGAAGAAGATCGAGATGCGCGACAGCACCGCGCGCATGCGCTGCGACTGCCGCACGAACTGCACGCCCACGCGCATCGCGCTGATGAGCTTCTCGCGGCCCAGCGGGTTGGGCGTGTGCTCGCGCCGCCAGCGCAGCACCACGAAGCCCGAGGCCACCGACAGCACCGCGTTCAGCGCGAACACCCACACGGTGCCCGCGCTCGCGATCAGCATGCCGGCCGTGAGCGGGCCGACGATGCGCGATGCGTTCATGGCGATGCCGTTCAGCCCCAGCGCGGCCGGCAGCTGCGGGCGCGGCACCAGCTCGGGCACGATGGCCGCGAACACCGGCCAGCGCAGCGCCAGGCCGATGCCGTTGGCGAAGGTGAGCGCCAGCAGCAGCGGCGCGGTCATGAGGTCGAGCGCCAGCGCGGCGCACAGCACGACGGCGGTGCCGGCCAGCCAGAACTGCGTGGCCACCAGCCAGCGCCGGCGGTCCAGGATGTCGGCCAGCGCGCCGCTGGGCAGGCCCAGCAGGAAAACCGGCAGCGTGGAGGCCGACTGCACCAGCGCCACCCAGATGGGCGAGGTGGTGAGCGAGGTCATCATCCACGCGGCGGCCACATCGTTCATCCACATGCAGATGTTGGCGATGAGCCAAGTGCTCCACAGCATGCGGAACACGGGGAGCTTCAGGGGCTCGAGGGCCGCGAGCTTGGTGGGCTGCGGCCGGGCGGGCGGGATCGGTGTCTCTTCGGGGGATATGGGTGGCATGTGCCGCTATTGTGGCGCGGCCCTCCCGTTTTCCCGCCTTCGGCTAGCCCCGGTCGCTGCGCGCCAGGCGGATTTCCAGGCGCCGCAGCAAGGTGGTGAGCACCAGCGTCATGACCCAGTAGATCACCGAGATCGCCAGGTACGGCTCCCAGTAGCGCGCATAGGCGCCGGCCACGGTGCGCGCCGCGTAGGCCAGCTCGGCCAGGCCGATGGCGGAGACCAGCGAGGTGTCCTTCAGCAGCGCGATGGCGTTGTTGCCCAGCGGCGGCAGCATGCGGCGAAAGGCCTGCGGCAGCACCACGTAGCGCATCACCTGCGCGGGCGTGAAGCCGATCGAGCGGCCCGCATCGAACTGCCCGCGCGAGATCGACTGGATGCCGGCGCGGAACACCTCGGAGATGTAGGCCGCCGAATTGAGCGTGAGCGCGACCACGCCCGAGATGAGCGCGCCGTGCTCCTGCTTGAGCGTGCGCGCCAGTTCGCCGTCGATCAGCAGGCCGCTGGTCGGGTGGATGAACACCGGCATCACCGCGAAGTGGATCAAGAGGATCTGTACGAACAGCGGCGTGCCGCGAAAGAAACTCACGTACACCGTGGCGGGCCAGCGCAAGAAGAAGCGCGCGATCCAGGTCCACGGCGCGTGGCGCGGCTGCGCCAGGCGCGCGAGCGCCAGGCACAGGCCCCAGCTCGAACCCAGCAGCACGCAGACCACGGTCATGCGCAGCGTCATCCAGGCGCCTTGCCAGAACAGGTCTTTGTATTCAACGAGGATGTCCCATCGGAACCATCCGAACAGCAGCACTGGTTGTTCCATGCTTACGTCCTCCAACTCTTCTCTGTATCAACGGAAAACGAAACGGCCGCGTGGGGGCGCGGCCGTGTTCTGTGAAATGCCGTGCGGCTCAGCGCACGTTGGGGTCCTTGTTGAACCACTTCTTGTAGATCGTCACGTAGCTGCCGTCGGCGCGGATGGCCGCCAGGCCGGCCGTGAGCTTGTCCAGCAGGGCCTTGTCGCCCTTCTTCACGACGATGCCGAAGCCCTCTTCGGGGAAGGACTTGTCGTCGAGGGTCTTCAGCTCGGGGTTCTGCGCCACGCGGTAGGCGATGACGCCGTTGTCGCCCATGGCGGCATCGACGCCGCCGCCGGCCAGCTCGGAAATGATGAGCGGCGTGCTCTCGAAGCGGCGGATGTCGGGGCTGGTCTTGCCGAACTCGCGCGAGGCGATGTCGTCGGCGGTGGAGGCGCTGACCACGGCGATCTTCTTGCCGGCCAGGTCTTTCAGCGAGGCGACCTTGCTGTTCTTCGGCAGCGCGATCAGCTGGCGCGCGGCGAAGTAGGGCGGCGTGAAGTCGTAGCTCTGCTTGCGCTTGTCGTTGATGGTGACACCCGAGATCACGAGGTCGACGTCGCCGTTGTTCAGCGCGCCGAAGATGCCGGTGAAGGGCGTGTTGACGATCTTGATCTTCAGGCCCTGCTGCTTGGCGATGGCGTTGATGATGTCGATGTCGAAGCGACGATCTGCTTGTCCTTGTTCTCGAAGGCGAAGGGCGCGTAGGTGGCGCTGGAGGCCACGGTGAGTTCGCGGTTCTGGGCCTGGGCACCGAAGGCAAGCGTGGCGGCAGCGAGGCTGAGGGCCAGGGCGCGGCGGAGGGAGTTCATTCGGAGTCCTTGTTTTTTTCGCCGTCCGGCGAGAGGTGGTGGGCGGGGATTTTAGGCTGTCGCTATCGGCGGCCCCATTGGGGCTTGTGGGGCTTGCAGCTATCGTGCCCATCGGGGCCCGTCCGGTGCCTCGCGGCTCAGCGCCCGAACAGGATGTACAGCGCGATCGCCGCCACCACGAGGAGGCCGATCAGCTTGCCGGGGCGCCATGGCCGGGCCTGCCCTCCGATGGTCGTCGTGGTCGTGGAGGTCCAGGTCATGGTCACGGTCTTCGTGGCGCCCTCCGCCTGCAGTACCGTACCGCCGCTCTGGCGGCCCTCGGCTTCGACGCGCGCGAGGGCGTCGGCCGCGATGTCCTTGCGCTCCTGCGACACCGCGAACGCCGGCTCCGCGCGCGTGGCGGCCTCCAGCGCCTGCAGCTGCGGCTTGTTCAGCACGCCGGTGCGCACGGTCCAGGCCAGCGTGGTGGCCGGCGAATCGGGCGCGGCCCATTCGGGGTCCTGCGCGGGCAGCAGCGCGCCGGCCTGTGCGAGCTGCGCCGGCTCGAGCAGCTGCAGCGCCCCCAGCCTGACCAGCGCGGCCTCGGTCACGCCGTCTTCCAGGCGGGCGGCCATGAGGCTGATCTCGAACAGCACCCAGGCCGGCGCCTGTCCGCTGACCATGGCCACGGCGTCCGCCACGATGCGGTGCGCCGCGTCCTGCCGCTCGGGGGCGGCGCGATCGCTGAGGCCGGGCAGCAGCTCGGGCGCGACGATGCCGCGCGCGGCCACCCAGCCCAGCGCCTCGGCCGGGGTGCGCAGCAGGCGCTGCGCCAGGTCGGCGTGCGCCAGCGCCTGCGCGTGCTCGGCGTCGGTCAGCAGGCGGTTCGCATGCAGATGGGACAGGGCCCGCAGGCTGGTTTCCTGGTCGGTCATGGGGGTGGATGTCATGGCGTCGGCGGTCATGCGGCCAGGTGTCCCAGCGGCAGCGCGCTGCTGGCCTTGACCTCGCCCAGCGAGAAGCTGGTGTGCAGGTCTTTCACGTTCGGCAGGTTCATGAGGTGCTGCCGCGCGAAGGTCGAGAAGCCGTTCAGGTCTTGCGCCACCACCTGCAGCTCGAAGGTGCCGGTGCCGCTGATGTAGTGGCAGGCCACCACCTCGGGCATCTTGCGGATCGCGTCCTCGAGCTTGCGGGTGGCCTCGTTGGTGACGCGCTCGGTGTCCACGCGCACGAAAGCGAGCACGCCGAGCCCTATCTTGTAGCGGTCGATCTCGGCGTGGTAGCCCTTGATGAAGCCCGATTCCTCCAGCGCGCGCACGCGGCGCCAGCAGGGCGCGGCCGACAGGCCCACGCGCTGCGCAAGCTCGGCGTTGGTGAGGCGCCCGTCGGCCTGCAGTTCTTGCAGGATTGCGAGGTCGAACTTGTCAATGCTTTCCATGGGCGGCAATCTTAAGCAAGATTCTTTCTGGAAGCGCGTTTTTCGGGGCAAAGAACGCAAACACCTATCGCGGACCCCGGCATACACTTTGCGTGATCATGGGCTCGCGCCCGACCCGGGCACAGACCCACACCATCAGCCAGGCCCACGAGGCCCCGCCATACGGAGACAGACAACATGAATGCACCGCTGCCCGCGCACATTCGCAAGGCCCTGGAAACGGTCACGCTCGACGACAAATATTCGCTCGACTACGGCCGGGCCTTCATGAGCGGCGTCCAGGCCCTCGTCAAGCTGCCGATGCTGCAGCGCCTGCGCGACCAGCAGGCCGGCAAGAACACCGCCGGCTTCATCAGCGGCTACCGGGGCTCGCCCCTGGGCGGCTATGACCAGGCGCTATGGAAGGCCAGCAAGTTCCTCAAAGAACAGAACATCGTCTTCCAGCCGGGCGTGAACGAAGAGCTCGCCGCCACCGCGCTCTGGGGCACCCAGCAACTGGGCTTCTCCCCGCAGGGCACCAACAAGTTCGACGGCGTCTTCGGCATCTGGTACGGCAAGGGCCCGGGCGTGGACCGCTGCTCCGACGTGTTCAAGCACGCCAACATGGCCGGCACCACCGAATACGGCGGCGTGATCGCGGTGGCCGGTGACGACCACATCTCCAAGAGCTCCACCGCCGCGCACCAGAGCGACCACATCTTCAAGGCCTGCGGCACGCCGGTGTTCTTTCCGACGAGCGTGCAGGAAATCCTGGACCTGGGCATTCACGCCTTCGCGCTGAGCCGCTTCTCGGGCGTGTGGTCGGGCATGAAGACGATCCAGGAAATCGTCGAGTCGAGCGCCACGGCCATGATCGACCCCGAGCGCGTCGAGATCGTCATTCCCACCGACTTCGAAATGCCGCCCGGCGGCCTGCACATCCGCTGGCCCGACCATGCGCTGGAGCAGGAAGCCCGGCTCATGCACTACAAGTGGTACGCCGCGCTGGCCTACATCCGCGCCAACCGGCTGAACCACAACGTCATTCAGGGCCCGAACGACCGCTTCGGCATCATGGCCAGCGGCAAGGCCTTCAACGACACGCGCCAGGCGCTGCTCGACCTGGGCCTGGACGACGCGGCCTGCCGGCAGCTGGGCATCCGACTGCACAAGGTGGGCGTGGTGTGGCCGCTCGAGGCGCAGCTCACGCGCGAATTCGCCACCGGCCTGCAAGAGATCCTGGTGGTCGAGGAAAAGCGCCAGGTCATCGAATACCAGCTGAAGGAAGAGCTCTACAACTGGCGCTCCGACGTGCGGCCCAACGTGGTCGGCAAGTTCGACGAGGGCGAAGGCGCCAGCGCCGACGGCTACTCCGGCGGCGAATGGTCGATGCCCAACCCGACCGCGCACACGCTGCTGCGCGCCAACGCCGACCTGAACCCCGCGCTCATCGCCAAGGCGATCGCCGCGCGCCTGAAGAAGACCGGCCTGCTGGCCGCGGCCGGCGCCGACATGGCCGCGCGCATCGACGCGCAGCTCGCCATCCTGGAGGCCAAGGAGCGCTCGATGGTGGTGCAGCAGGCCTCCTCCAGCGTGGCCGACGCCACGCGCCAGCCGTGGTTCTGCTCGGGCTGCCCGCACAACACCAGCACCGTGGTGCCCGAAGGCTCGCGCGCGATGGGCGGCATCGGCTGCCACTTCATGGCGACCTGGATGGACCGCTCCACCATCGGCTTCACGCAGATGGGCGGCGAGGGCGTGCCGTGGGTGGGCCAGCAGCCCTTCACGACCGACCAGCACATCTTCGCGAACCTGGGCGACGGCACGTACTTCCACAGCGGGCTGCTGGCCATTCGCCAGAGCATCGCGGCGGGCGTGAACATCACCTACAAGATCCTCTACAACGACGCGGTGGCCATGACCGGCGGCCAGCAGGTCGGCGAGCGCCCCGAAGGCCACTCGGTGCTGCAGATCGCCGAGAGCCTGCATGCCGAGGGCGCGAAGAAGGTCGTGATCGTGACCGACGAGCCCGAGAAATACGAGGGCGTGAACATTCCCGGCGACCACGTGCAGGTCAAGCACCGCGACCTGCTGGACGACATCCAGCGCGAGTTCCGCGCCCTGCCCGGCACCACGGCCATCATCTACGACCAGACCTGCGCCACCGAGAAGCGCCGCCGCCGCAAGCGGGGCACGGCCGTCGACCCGGCCAAGCGCGTGGTCATCAACGAGCTGGTGTGCGAGGGCTGCGGCGACTGCAGCGTGCAGAGCAACTGCCTGAGCGTGGAGCCGCTGGAAACCGAGTTCGGCCGCAAGCGCACCATCAACCAGAGCAGCTGCAACAAGGACATGAGCTGCCTGAAGGGCTTCTGCCCGAGCTTCGTCTCGGTGGAGGGCGGCCAGCTCAAGAAGAAGGGCAAGAACAAGGCGGCCACGCCGGCCGAGTTCGGCCTGCTGGGCGAGCCGGCGATTCCGTCGCTGGCGGGCGGCAAGGTCTGGGGCGTGGTGGTGGCGGGCGTCGGCGGCACCGGCGTGATCACCATCGGCCAGCTGCTGGGCATGGCCGCGCACATCGAGGCCAAGGGCATCGTCACGCAGGACGCGGCGGGCCTGGCGCAAAAGGGCGGCGCCACCTGGAGCCACGTGCTCATCGGCGACACGCAGGACGACATCCGCACCACGCGCGTGGGCACCGCGGCGGCCGACCTGATCCTGGCCTGCGACCCGCTGGTGACGATCAACGGCGAGACCATGGCGCGCATGCGCGAAGGGCGCACGCACGTGGCGCTCAACAGCCACAGCTCGCCCACCGCCGCCTTCGTGCGCAACGCCAACTGGCAGAACCCCGAAGACGCCTGCGCCGCCGAAATTGCGCGCGCCGTGGGCATCGACGGCATGGGCACCTTCGACGCCGACGCCGCCGCCACCGTGCTGATGGGCGACAGCATCTACGTCAACCCGATGATCCTGGCTACGCCTGGCAGAAGGGCTGGATCCCGCTGGAGCACGAGTCGCTGATGCGCGCCATCGAGCTGAACGCCGTGGCCGTCGAGAACAACAAGACGGCCTTCGAGTGGGGCCGCCAGGCGGCCGTGCGCCCGGACGAACTGCAAAAGCGCGTGCGCCCCGGCCAAGTCATCGAGTTCAAGAAGCGCGAATCGGTCGAGAGCCTGGTGGCGCGCCGCGTCGAGTTCCTGACCGGCTACCAGAACGCCGCCTACGCCGACGAGTACAAGCAGTTCGTGGGCAAGGTGCAGCGCGCCGAGGCGGCCGTCGGCAAGAGCACGGCGCTCTCCGAGGCGGTCGCGCGTTACCTGTTCAAGCTGATGGCGTACAAGGACGAGTACGAAGTCGCCCGCCTGCACACCGACCGCACGTTCCTCGACCGCGTCGAGGGCATGTTCGAGGGCGACTACAAGCTCAACTACCACCTGGCCCCGCCGCTGATCGCCAAGAAGAACAGCAAGGGCCAGTTGCAGAAGCAGAAGTTCGGCCCCTGGATGCTCACCGGCTTCAAGCTGCTGGCCAGGCTCAAGGGCGTGCGCGGCACGGCGCTCGACATCTTCGGGCGCACCGAAGAGCGCAAGACCGAGCGCGCGCTGATCGGTGAATACCGCGCCAGCATCGACGAAGTGATCGGCGCGCTGCGCGCCGACAACCACGCGCTGGCACTCGAAATCGCCAGCCTGCCCGAGCAGATCCGCGGCTACGGCCACGTGAAGGAACGCAACCTGGCGGCAGCCCGCACCCGCTGGAACGAGCTGCTGGCCAAGTGGCGCAATCCGCAGGCGCAGCGCGTGGCGGCCTGATTTTTCAGGCGCGTTTCTCGCTCGGTTCATCAGTCAGTCAGTCGAGGCCCCGGGCCGGCTTTGCAGCCGTGCCCGGGCCGACTGCAGCGCTTCATGGATTTTTCGCTCGAACACCTCGCGCGGTGGCAGCACCGTCAGATATTCCGCGACATGAATGCCTGACTTGTCCAGCTCCAGCAGCTCGATCTGCTCCTGCTTCTTGCCGGTGCACAGGATGATGCCCATCGGAGGCGCGTCGCCCGGTTCCTGGTCATGCCGCGCCAGCCAGCGCAGGTAGAGCTCCATCTGTCCCTTGTATTCGGCGCGGAATTCACCGAGCTTCAGTTCGATGACCACGAGGCGGCGCAGCTTGCGGTTGTAGAAGAGCAGGTCGATGTAGAAGTCGTCGCCGTCCAGCTGGATGCGCCGTTGCCGCGCCACAAAGCTGAACCCGGCGCCGAGTTCGAGCAAAAAGGCTTCGAGTTCGCGCAGGATGGCGTCTTCGAGGTCTTTTTCCAGGTGGCGATCCTGCAGGCCCAGAAAGTCGAGGACATACGGGTCCTTGAGCAGCACCGCCGCTTCGGTCAGGTGCGGGCGGTTCAGCCCGCCGAGTTCCTGCCGGATCGCCGCTTCGGGCCGGTGCGACAGCGCGGTGCGCTCGTAGAGCAGCGAGTTCACGCGTTCGCGCAGCGTGCGCACGCTCCAGGCCTCGAGCTGGCACATCTGTGCATAAAAGTCGCGGGCCAGTGCGTCCCTGACCGGCAGCAGGACGAGAAAGTGGGTCCAGCTCAATTGTCGTATCAGCGATACGACAATCTCTTCGGACGGAAACACCTCGGCGAACTGCATCATGCGGCGCAGGTTCTTCTCCTCGAAGCCGCGGCCGTAGTCGGCCGCCAACTGTCGCGACAAGGAGGCCACGATCTCCTCGCCGTAGCCCGCCCGTTGCCCGCCAAGCACCTCGGTGCGGATGCGCTGGCCGATGCGCCAGTACATCAGCGTCAATCCGGCGTTCACGGCGGCGGCGGCCGATTGCCGTGCCTGCTCTATGAGTTGTCTCAGCTCGGCCAGAAGCGGCTCGGACGAGGCCGCCCCCTTGCGGGCGACGGCGGACGGCGCGCCGCCCCGGTTTGTGCTGTTGGGCTTGTTCATCGGACTCCCTGCGTGATTTGTTCTGCGGGAGAAATTCTCTGGCGAGGCTTCGCCGCGCCGGCACGGGCAAGTCTGGGGCGAGGCAAAACAGTCCCCATGTCGGCAATAGTTGCACGATCGCTATAAAAAACGTAGCAACAGAGGCGGTCGCCGAATCCGCGAAAGCCCTCCCCACCCCGCCGGATAAGCGCGTGGAGCCGTCACCCGCGCCGAATACAATGCCCGGTGCTGTGCGCGGCCAAGCCCCGCCGAGCTTTGACTTGCGGCCCTATCCCCATCGTGGCCGCGAAGCCATGAGGAGTGGCGGGACCGGCCCGCCTTCCTCTCGTTTTCTCTTCCCTCTGCTGGAGACTCTCTTGTTCATTTCCTCTGCTTTCGCCCAGACCGCGCCCGCTGCAGCCGGCGGCGGTGACATGTTGTCCTCGCTCGGCAGCATGCTGCCTCTGGTGCTGATGTTCGTGGTGCTGTATTTCGTCATGATCCGCCCGCAAATGAAGCGCCAGAAAGAAGCGCGCGCCATGATCGAAGCGCTGGCCAAGGGCGACGAAGTCGCCACCGCCGGCGGCGTGCTCGGCAAGATCACCTCGATCGGCGACCAGTACCTGGGCCTGGAAATCGCCAACGGCGTCGAGATCAAGATCCAGCGCAGTGCCGTGGTGCAGGTCCTGCCCAAGGGCGCCGTCAAATAAAAGCGTGAGCTGAACCTTGCGCTTTGCGGCGCAGGGCCCCAAGTCACGCCGTGTTCCGTTTCTGAAAAGCGCTTTCACATGAACCGTTACCCGGTCTGGAAATACACGATCATCGTGATCGTGTTGCTCGTGGGGCTCATCTACGCCCTGCCCAATTTCTTCGGCGAGGCGCCTGCCGTGCAGGTGTCGGCCGCCAAGACGGTCGTCAAGGTCGACGCCGCCACCCAGACCCGGGTCGAGGAGGCGCTCAAGGCTGCCGGCCTCACGCCCGACCTGATCACCCTGGACGCCACCTCGCTGCGCGCCCGCTTCGGCACCACCGACGACCAGCTCAAGGCGCGCGACGTCCTGCAGCATGCGTTGGTGCCCGACGCGAACGACCCGCCGTACACGGTGGCGCTGAACCTGGTGTCGCGTTCGCCCAAGTGGCTGACCTCGCTGCACGCCTTCCCGATGTACCTGGGCCTGGACCTGCGCGGCGGCGTCGACTTCCTGCTGCAGGTGGACATGAAGGGCGCGATCGACAAGAAGGCCGAAACCTTCGCCAGCGACCTGCGCAGCGCCTTCCGCGACAAGAGCATCCGCGGCACCTCGGTCAGCCGCAACGGCCAGACCGTCGAGGTGACCTTCCGCGACGCCGACTCGCTCGAGGCGGCCAAGCGCATCATTCAAGACCAGTTCACCGACCTGAGCACCACCGACAGCCAGGACGGCGGCAACTGGCGCCTCACGGCCACCATCAAGCCCGAGGCGGCCCGCCGCCTGCAGGACGCGGCGCTCAAGCAGAACATCACCACGCTGCACAACCGGATCAACGAACTCGGCGTGGCCGAACCCGTGATCCAGCAGCAGGGCCTGGACCGCATCGTCGTGCAACTGCCCGGCGTGCAGGACACCGCCAAGGCCAAGGAAATCCTGGGCCGCACTGCCACGCTCGAAATGCGCATGGTGGACGAAAGCGCCGAAGGCCGCTCGGCCGAACTGAGCGGCGGCCCCGTGCCCTTCGGTTCCGAGAAATTCCTCGACCGCCAGGGCCGCCCCGTGATCGTGAAGAAGCAGGTGCTCGTCACCGGCGAGAACCTCACCGACGCGCAGCCCGGCTTCGACCAGCAGAGCAACCAGCCCAAGGTCGACCTGACCATGGACGCCAAGGGCGGGCGCATCATGCGCGACGTCAGCCGCGAGAACTACAAGAAGCGCATGGCCATGCTGATCTTCGAGAAGGGCAAGGGCGAAGTGCTCACGGCCCCGTCGATCAACGGCGAACTCGGCAACCGCTTCCAGGTTTCGGGCTCCATGACCGTGGTCGAAGCCAACGACCTGGCACTGCTGCTGCGCGCCGGCTCGCTGGCCGCGCCGATGGAAATCATCCAGGAACGCACCATCGGCCCGACGCTGGGCGCTGACAACATCGAAAAAGGCTTCAAGAGCGTGATGTACGGCTTCCTGGCGATCATGGTCTTCATGTGCGCGTACTACGCACTGTTCGGCCTGTTCTCCTCGATCGCGCTGGCCGTCAACCTGATGCTGCTGGTCGCCATTCTCTCGATGCTGCAGGCCACGCTCACGCTGCCCGGCATCGCGGCCATGGCGCTGGCCATCGGCGTGGCCATCGACTCCAACGTGCTGATCAACGAGCGCGTGCGCGAAGAACTGCGCAACGGGGCGTCGCCGCAGGCGGCCATCCACGCGGGCTACGAGCGCGCCTGGGGCACGATTCTCGACTCCAACGTGACCACGCTGATCGCGGGCGTCGCGCTGCTGGCCTTCGGTTCGGGCCCGGTGCGCGGCTTCGCGGTGGTGCACTGCATCGGCATCGTCACCTCGATGTTCTCGGCCGTGTTCTTCTCGCGCGGCCTCGTGAACTTCTGGTACGGCCAGAAGAAGAAGCTCAAGACGGTGTCGATCGGCACGGTCTGGCGGCCCAAGGGCGACGGCGTGGCTGTGGCTGAAACGAAGTAAGAGGCAGCCATGGAATTCTTCCGCATCCACAAGACCATCCCGTTCATGCGCCACGCGTTGGTGCTGAACATCGTCTCCTTCGTCACCTTCGCGCTGGCGGTGTTCTTCCTGTTCCATCGCGGGCTCCACCTGTCGGTGGAGTTCACGGGCGGCACGGTGATGGAGGTGGCCTACGAACAGTCGGCCGACATCGGCAAGGTGCGCGACGCCGTCACCAAGCTCGGCTACCCCGAAGTGCAGGTGCAGAACTACGGCACCTCGCGCGACGTGCAGATCCGCCTGCCGGCCCAGAAGGGCATGAGCTCCGACCAGCAGAGCGCGCAGGTCATGCAGGCGCTGAAGTCGGTCGACCCGTCGGCCACGCAGCGCGGCATCGAGGTCGTCGGCCCGCAGGTCGGCGACGAGCTCACCACCAACGGCATCAAGGCCCTGGCCATGGTGGTCGTCGGCATCATGATCTACCTGGCGTTCCGCTTCGAGTGGAAGTTTGCGCTGGCTACCGTGCTGGCCAACCTGCACGACGTGGTGATCATCCTGGGCTTCTTCGCCTTCTTCCAGTGGGAGTTCTCGCTGGCGGTGCTGGCGGCGGTGCTGGCGGTGCTGGGGTATTCGGTGAACGAGTCGGTGGTCATCTTCGACCGGGTTCGCGAGAACTTCCGCCGCTATCGAAAGCAGTCCACCAGCGAAGTCATCGACAACGCGATCACCTCGACCATCAGCCGCACGATCATCACCCACGGTTCCACGCAGCTCGTGGTGCTGTCGATGTTCTTCTTCGGCGGTCCGACTTTGCATTACTTTGCGTTGGCCCTGACCATCGGCATCTGTTTCGGCATTTATTCTTCCTGCTTCGTGGCCGCCGCCATCGCGATGTGGCTGGGTGTGAAGCGCGAGGACCTCATCAAGGGCGGCCCGCCCAAGCGCGACGGAGAATCCGAGGACGATCCGAACGCGGGCGCCGTCGTCTGACGGATACTTCAGGTTGGAACCAAGCGGTGGCGGCAAGGGCCGCACCGCGGTTCCCATGCAACGCCGGGCACTCTCCACACTTGTGCGGCGACGCATCCCGATGCAAGCTCGCGGTTGTTGCTGACGAACCAACCACCCTGGCCCTTTCGACTTTTCAATGAGCATTGCGCGGTCCGCTTCTTCCCTGCAGCTCGCTCGCGAGACGCGTGAGCGTTTCGTGCTGGCCACGGAAGGTGCGATCGCGCCGCTGGCCCGGGCCATCCGGGACCGGCTGACCGCCGTGGCCTCCGAGGCCGGCAACGCCCGCGCCATGCAGGAGCACCGCGACGACTTCGTGGCGTTCCAGGGGCAGGGCACGCAATGGGTGTCGCTCGCGCAGACCGGCTGGCGCAAGGCGCTGGTGGGCTCGGGCGGCAGCGCGGCCGCCACGTCTTCGGCGCTGCGCCTGGAGCTCATCGGCGACGAGGAGGTCGAGAGCAACATTCTTTCGTCGCGCCTGGCGCAGGTGATCCACGACAAGGCCAGCTTCGAGCTGAGCGACCTGCGCCTGCGCATCCAGCACCTGGAAGGCAGCACCGAACTGGACGCCCGGGACGTGCTCAAGCCCGAGACGCTGGCCAAGCTGCTGGTCGAGCAGTGGCTGGCCGCCGGCCTGAGCCGCGGCATGTGGACCCGGGTGCAGGACACCGTGCAGCAGGCGCTGGTCGACGTGGTCGTCAAGGCCTACCAGAACGCCAACGTCTTCCTCGTCGCCAACGGCGTGATGCAGGAAATCGATCTCAAGAGCTTTGTGCGGCGCACCGGCAACGCGGGTGGCGGCGCGCAGGGCGGCCCGACCACCTCGCCGAGCGGGTCGATGGCCCGCGACAGCAGCATGGCCGGCGGCCCCCACAGCGCGCAGCGGCCCGGCTTCGGCTTCGACGGTTCGCAGCAGGGCTCGGCGCCCTCGACGGTCGTGCCTTCGTCGTCGACCACGGGCGGCTCGCCCCTGATGATTGCGCGGCAGCGCGCGCAGACCGCGCTGCTGAGCCTCAAGCGTTTCGTGACCGCGCGCATCGGCGGCGACGCGGGCGGCGGCAACGGGCAGAACCAGGCCGTGGGCGCGGAAGGCCGCGCAACCGGCGGCGGTGGTGGTGCCGGCAGCGGCAATCCGGGCGGCGGCACGGGGGCGCCGCGCGTGTTCTCGCGCACCTTCGCCGGCGCCATCGCCGACGCCGAGGTGGCCTACCGCATGGCTGCAACGCAGTTCATGGACGGCGCCGGCGAGCAGGCCACGCTGATGCAGCAGACCGCGGTCGACCTGCGCAAGCGCACGGCCGAACTCAAGAAGCGCGCCCCGACCACCGCCGACAAGGCCACGGTCGAGATCGTCGCGCTGATGTTCCAGGCCATCCTGGCAGAGGAGCGCATTCCTTTTTCGGCGCGCGTGTGGTTTGCGCGCCTGCAGATGCCGGTGCTGCGCGTGGCCATCGCCGAGCCCGAGTTCTTCGGCACCCTGCAGCACCCCGCGCGCATGCTGATCGACCGCATGGGCTCATGCGTGATGGGCTTCGACGCCGCGGCCATCACCGGCAGCGCGCTCGAAGGCGAGATCCGCCGCGTGGTGCAGGTGATCGAGCAGTACCCCGAAACCGGCCAGCGCGTGTTCAAGCTGGTGTTCGACGAGTTCGTTGCCTTCCTCAACCGCTACCTGACGCAGAGCGACACCACGCAGCGCGTGATGAGCGTGGCGCAGCAGGTCGAGCAGAAGGAAACGATGGCGATCCAGTACACCATCGAGTTGCGCAAGATGCTCAACGACATGCCGGTGCGCGACGAGATCCGCGAGTTCCTCTTCAAGATCTGGGCCGAGGTGCTGGCCATTGCCGCGCTGCGCTACGGCGCGCAGGGCGAGCAGACCGTCATGCTCAAGCGCGTGGCCTCCGAGCTGGTGTGGGCCGCGAGCGCCAAGCCCAACCGCACCGACCGCGCGCGCGTCATCCAGGACCTGCCGCAACTGCTGCAGCGCCTGCGCCAGGGCATGGCCCTGCTGGGCATCGTCGACGAGCCGCAGGAAGCGCACATCAAGATCATCGGCGCCACCTTGTCCGACGCCTTCCTGTCGAAGACCGAAGCGATCCCGCAGGCCAAGATCGAGGCCATGGCCGAACGGCTCACGCACCTGGAAGACTTCGTGACCGACGTGAGCGGTTCGTCCGACCTGCCGCTGGATGCCCACAGCATCGAACTGCTGCTGGGCGTGGACGCCGCCTCCATCGAAGTCATTCCCGACGCCGCCGGCGCCAAGGTGCCCGAGGACATGCTGGCCTGGGCGCACGAGTTGCAGGTGGGCAACTGGTTCATGCTCGACCACAACGACCGCGTGAGCCAGGTGCAGTTCGTGTGGCGCAGCGACCGCAAGCAGCTGCACCTGTTCGCTTCGTCGGACGGCCGCAGCTTCCTGATCCAGGCCGGGCGGCTGGCGACCTACCTGCAGGCCGGTCTGCTGGTGCCGGCCGAGGAAGAAACGCTCACGGTGCGCGCCACGCGCGAGGCGCTGGCCAAGCTGGACGCCAACCCCGAGCGGCTGCTGAACTAGCTAGCCAGCGCAGGCTAGTTAGTGGGCCGTGCGGCCTTCGCGGCTCTCGCACAGTTCGTCGAGCACCAGCGCATCGGGCTCGATGCCTGTGCTCCAGTGCACCATCAGCACGATGATCTTCAGCTCGTCGAGCGCGACCGGATCGCCCGGCGCGGCCATGGCGCGCTCGACCACGATTTCGCGCATGTCGCCGGGCAGCACGTTCGACGATTCAAGAAAGCGGATGAAGCCCAGGCACTCGGCGCCCAGGTGGTCCTGCTCGGCTTGCGAGTAGACGCGCATGGCGTCGTCCGATTGGGGCAGGGCGGGTTCGGGGGGCGCGCGCAGGGTGACGGTGGCGGTGGCCGCGTCATCGGCGTCGTGCTCGATCTGCATGCCTTGCGTTGCAAGGCTCAGGCCGTCGAGCCAGTGAAGGGCTTCGCGGATTTCGTCTGCCTCGAAGCCGTGCGCGCTGAGCTTGCGGCCCAGCTGTTCGGGTTCGGGGCATGCATCGCCGCGCCAGTAGTTCTCGTAGACAAAAACAAGTACTTCGAACATGAGCCCAATATAGCCCACGTTTGTGCAACCCGGGTCAGGTCGATGCCATTCGTTGAAAGAGTCCGCCTGGCAGCCGTGAGATATGGCCGTCCAGCTCGAGCTCGAGCAGCTTGGCCTGCAGCGCCCCGGCGCTCCAGCCGGTGCGCGCGCTCAGCGCGTCGAGGCTGACCGGATCGAAGCCGAGGGCCTCCAGCAGCGGTTCTTCTGGGGACGAGGCCTCGTCTGTTTCGCGCTCCGCGGTCGATGCGGACGACGCACCGGCGGCCGCGCCATTGGTGCGCAGCGGCGGCAGCTCTTCAAGGATGTCGTTGACCGACTCCACCAGCTTGGCGCCCTGGCGGATCAGCGCATGGCAGCCGCGCGATTGCGGCGAGTGGATCGAGCCCGGGATCGCGAACACTTCCTTGCCCTGCTCCGACGTGAGCCGCGCGGTGATCAGCGAGCCCGACTGCAACGCCGCCTCGACCACCAGCGTGCCGCGCGCCAGCCCGGCGATCAGCCGGTTGCGCTTGGGAAAATTCTGCGTGAGCGGCGGCGTGCCCAGCGGCAGCTCGCTCACGATCAGGCCCTGCAGCGTGATGCGGTGCGCAAGGTCGCGGTGCCGCGCCGGGTACACGCGGTCGAGCCCGGTGCCGACCACGGCCACCGTTGCAAGCCGCGGCGCATCGCCGGCCGCGTCGAGCGCGCCCTGGTGCGCCGCGCCGTCGACGCCCAGCGCCAGCCCCGACACCACCGGCAGGCCCGCCTCGCCCAGCGCCCGCGCGAAGCTGCGCGCGTTGGTGGCGCCCTGCGGCGTCGGGTTGCGGCTGCCCACCACCGCGATGCTCTGGCCGAGCTGCGTCAGGTCGTAGTCGGCGGCGCCAGCACGTAGAGCATCAGCGGCGGGTCGGCCATTTCGAGCAGCGAGGCCGGGTAGCCGGCATCGCCGAGCGTCACGAGCCGGCGCGAGGCGCCGTTGTCGTGGCCGTGCAGCCATTGCCAGGTCTGGTCGAGCTGGGCCTGGAGGTTGGCGGGCGGCTGCTGGAGCGCCTCGGTCTGTGCGAGCGAGACGACCTCACGCAGCGCGTGCGCCGGCTGCGCAAAAACGCGCTCGGGCAGGCCAAAGGCCGCAAGCAGGCGGCGTGCGGTGCCATCGCCGATGCCCGGCGTCAGTGAAAGTCGCAGCCAGCCTGCGAGTTCGGCGCGTTCCAAACGAATGTGCGAGAGAGCCGGAACCGCAGGTCAGGGATTGACGAGGAAATCGCCGGCGCGCGGAGTGTCGTTGATTTCGAGCACCAGCGCGTAGGACACTTTCTCGAAAGTGCGGAACACCATCAAAAGGCCGATGCGTTCGTTCGGCAGCTTGATGGTTTCCTTGCGCGTGCCGGTGCGGTCGAGGATGGTCTCGCCGTTCTTCAGGATGGCCAGCACATGGCCGCTGTCGATGCCGTCGCGCGTGCCCTTGTTGATGGCCACCACCTGGTTCTGCGCCGCGAACTGCACCGCATTGCCGTAGACCGAGATGATGCGCCCGTCGATCTGCGTCGACGGCGCGCGCGGCGCGTAGCTCAGCAGCTGGCGCGGCGGCTCGGGCAGCAGGCGGTCGCCGGCGCGCATTTCCTCGCGCGAAGCCACGATGTCGATGGTCGCGGGCACCACCGTGATGACGTCCTTGTCCTCGACCGTCTCGATGGTGGTCGACTCGCCGCGCTGCAGCTGGGCCTTGCCCAGGTACTGCGCCTCGTAGCCGAGGATTTCGCCCGTGCCCGGGTCTTTCAGCGGCGTGGCGTTGCGGAAGATGCGAAAGCTCTGCACCGGGCCGGGCGCCTCGACCAGCGGCGTGCCGGCGTTGCCGCGGGCATAGGCACGGTCGCCGCGCGACAGCAGCACGCGGTTGTCGTTGCCGGCCACGATGCGCGGCGCGGCGTCGAGCGTGCCGGCATCGACCACGATGGGCTCGCTCAGGAAGGGCTCGATGATGCTCGGGTTCAGCGTGGGCAGCGCCATGCCGGCCAGCGAGTCGAAGCGGGTGCGCGGCGACAGCTTGATGGTGCCGCCGTCGCCGCTGAAGCCGCCGCGGCGGGTGGTCAGGCGGGCGCGGCCGCCGCTCTTGTCCAGGTAGAGCACCTGGCCGGGGTAGATGCGGTGCGGGTTCGCGATCTCGTTGATGTTCATGCCCCACAACTCCGGCCAGCGCCAGGGGCGCAGCAGGTACAGGCGGGAGATGGCCCACAGCGTGTCGCCGGGCTTGACGGTGTACTCGTCGGGCGCCTTGGGCGACAGCTCGCTCAGCGGCACGCCGGCCTGGGCCGTCTGCTGGGCGGTGGCGCGTTGCTGCGGCGTGACCGGGTAGTTTTGAGCCCAAGCCGTCGTGGCGCCGCAACTGCCGAGCACCGCCAGGGCGGTCAGCGTGGCAAGAAAGGGGGAGCGCTGGCGTTCAGTGGATCTGAGCTTTTTCATGTCTGGATGGGTGAGCACGCGACGTATCGCTGCGCATACGAATCTCACAATTTGCTACGAATTCTGCGCTGAACCCCTTGGCAGGGCAACGTTTTCGGCCGTAAGCGGCCCGTCGCGTCGCGGAATTGGCGAAAATAGCCACAACTTCCCCCCGATTTCATGGCCAAACGAATCATTCTGAGTTACCCGGACAAGCGCTTGCACACGGTGGCCAAGCCGGTGCAAGGCGTCGACGCGCGCATCAAGGCCCTGGTGGCCGACATGCTGGAGACCATGTACGACGCCAACGGCATCGGCCTGGCGGCCACCCAGGTCGACGTGCACGAGCGCCTCGTCGTCATCGACGTGTCCGAGGAGCGCAACGAGCCCATCGTGCTCATCAACCCCGAAATCACCTGGGCCAGCGACGAGCGCGTGCTCAACGAAGAAGGCTGCCTGTCGGTGCCCGGCATCTATGACGGCGTGATGCGCTCGACCTCGGTCAAGGTGCAGGCGCTCGACGAGAACGGCGAATCGCGCACCATCGAGGCCGAAGGCCTGCTGGCGGTGTGCATCCAGCACGAGCTCGACCACCTGCTGGGCAAGGTGTTCGTCGAATACCTGTCCCCCCTGAAGCGCAACCGCATCAAGAGCAAGCTGCTCAAGCTGCAGCGCGAAGAGCTGCGGGAACGGGCCTGAACATGACCACCGAGCGCGGCCACCGCACCCTTGCCGCCCTGGCGGTCTTCGCGGTCGCCGCCCTCGGGCTGGCCGGCTGTGCCAACGAGCCCACGCGCGTGCAACCCGGCGCCTCCGCCGCCGAAACGCTGCAGCGCCTGGGCGCGCCCACGGGTCGCTACCCGCTCAACGGCGGCGGCGAGCGGCTGCAGTACTCGCGCATGCCCGCCGGCTTCGAGGTGACGGACATCGACGTCGATGCCGCCGGCAAGGTCGTCTCGGTGACGCAGGTGCTCAACGAGGCGCGCTTTGGCCAGGACATCAAGGTCGACCAGTGGCGCCAGAACGACGTCATGGCCTTCTACGGCCGCCCCTATGAAATTTCGCGCGTCAGCTCCTTCGACGGTGCCGTCTGGACCTGGCGCTACAAGGCCGTGAACGAGCGCCGCATGCTGTACATCTACATCGATCCGACCGGCGTGGTCCGGCGCTATCACACGGGGGACGATCTCGAGCTCGATCGGATCCGCGATTGAGCCGGCTGCGCGTCGTTTTCGCGGGCACGCCCGAGTTCGCTCGCGTCGCCCTGGAGGCCATTGCCGCCGCTGGCCATGACATCGTGCTGGTGATGAGCCAGCCCGACCGCCCCGCCGGCCGTGGCATGAAGCTGCAGGCCTCGCCCGTCAAGCAGTGCGCCGTGGCCAACGACTGGCCCGTGGCCCAGCCGCGCAGCCTGCGCCTGGACGGCAAGTACCCCGACGAAGCTTCCGCCGCGCGCGACACCCTGCTCGCGGCAAGGCCCGACGTGATGGTGGTCGCCGCCTACGGCCTGATCCTGCCGCAGTGGGTGCTCGACCTGCCGGCGCACGGCTGCCTCAACATCCACGCGAGCCTGCTGCCGCGCTGGCGCGGCGCCGCGCCCATTCACCGCGCCATCGAGGCCGGCGACACGCAGACCGGCATCACCATCATGCAGATGGACGCGGGCCTGGACACCGGCGACATGCTGCTGCGCGAGTCGATCGACATCGGCAACGACAGCACCGCGCGCCTGCACGACCGGCTGGCCGAACTGGGCGGCCGCATGATCGTCCAGGCGCTGGCCGGCCTCGGCGCGCTGACCCGCACGCCGCAGCCCGCCGAAGGCATCACCTACGCCCACAAGGTCGAGAAGCACGAGGCGCTGATCGACTGGGCCCAGCCGGCCGACGCCATCGTGCGCCGCATCCGCGCCTTCGACCCGTTCCCGGGCGCAACAGCCCGCTCGACGGCGAGACCATCAAGTTGTGGGCCGCGCAAGCCGGGCCCGCGCAGGCCGTGGCCGAGCCGGGCACCCTGCTGTCCGTGTCCGACGAAGGCGTCACCGTGGCCGCCGCCGCTTCGACGGCCGTCACCGTCACCGAACTCCAGCGCGCGGGAGGCAAGCGCCTTGCCGTGGCCGATTTCCTGCGCGGCTTCGACCTGAAGCCCGGGCAGGTGTTCGGCTGATGTTCTTATCGACCGCCATTCGCAGCCGCCCCGAATTCCGGACCGGCGTGCGCGACATGTCTTCCGTGGCGCTGGGCATCGGCGCCTGGGGCCTCATGACCGGCGTGGCCATGGTCAAGTCGGACATGAGCGTGATCGAGGCCGTCGCCATGACCTTGCTGGTCTACGCGGGCAGCTCGCAGCTCGCGGCCATTCCGCTGCTGTTCGCGGGCGCGCCGGCCTGGGTGATCCTGGCCACGGGCTTCTGCGTGAACCTGCGCTTCGTGGTGTTCAGCCTGCACCTGCGCCCCTACCTCATGCACATGCCGCGCTGGCGCCGCATGCTGCACGGCTACCTCACGGCCGACATGAGCTACGCGCTCTTCACCAGGCAGTACCCCCAACCGCCGCTGACCATTGCCGAGCAGGAGTCGCAAGAGGCCTACCTCACCGGCAACTACTTCGTGACCTGGTGCGCGTGGATGGGCATGAGCCTGCTGGGCATCGCGCTCGCCAACTTCATTCCGCAGAGCTGGGGCCTGGGCTTCGCGGGCGTGCTGAGCCTGGTGGCCATCGTCTGCTCGATGGCGACGACGCGGCTGCGCGTGCTGGCCGCGCTCATTGCCGGCGCCACCGCCGTGGCCGCCTACGCGCTGCCGCTGAAGCTCAACATCGTGGTCGCCATCGGCGTGGCGGTGCTGCTGTGCTTCTGGCTCGAAAAGCAGTTCGGGCTCGACCCCACGGCGGAGGACGACAAGTGAGCGGCACCACCGACCTCTGGACGCTGGGCGTGATCGTCGGGCTCGCGCTCGTCACCGTGCTCACGCGCTGCTTCTTCTTCATTCTCGACCGCCCCTGGGGCCTGCCCGAGTGGGCGCACCGCGCGCTGCACTACGCGCCGGCCGCCGCGCTCGCGGGCGTGATCGCGCCCGAGATCGTCATGACCCAGGGCCACCTGATCACCACGCTGCACGACGCCCGCCTGTATGCGGCGGTCGTGGGCGCGGCGTACTACTACTGGCGCCGCGGCGTGCTCGGCACCATGCTCGCGGGCATGGCGGTGTACCTGCCGCTGCACCTGGGCCTGGGCTGGTAGCGCGGGCCTTCAGTCCAGCTTCACGCCGGCCGTCTTGATGATCTGGCCCCAGCGCTCGCTCTCGGCGCGCGAGAGCTTGTAGAAGTCTTGCGGCGTGCCGGGAAGCGCCTCGAAGCCGAAGTCCGCGAACAGCTTCACCACCTTCGGCGCCTTCATCGCCTTGTGCAGCTCGGCATTGAGCCGCGCCACCGCTTCGGGCGGCATGCCGGCCGGGCCGATCAGGCCGTGGAAGGCGTAGGCGTTGACGTCGGGAAAGCCGGTCTCCACGAAGGTCGGCACCTCGGGCAGCGCGGTGGCGCGCTGCGGCAATGCGATGGCCAGCACCCGCACCTTGCCCGAGCGGATGATCGGCAGGCCCGAGGCCAAGTCCAGCATCATCACCGGCACCTGCCCGCCCATCACGTCGGTCATGGCGGGCGCGGCGCCCTTGTACGGCACGTGCGTGATCGTCAGGCCCGCCTTCTGCTTGAAGAGCTCCATCGCCATGTGGTGCGGCGAACCGTTGCCGGGCGACGCGTAGCTCACCTTGTCGGGGTTGGCCTTCACGTAGCGCACGAACTCCGCCACGGTCTTGGCGGGAAAGTCGGGGTGCACCACCAGCGCCACCGGGAAGCGGCCGATGGCGCCGATGTAGGTGAAGTCGCTCGCGGGCTTGTACGGCAGCTTCACGAACATGTGCTCGTTGAACAGCAGCGCCGCGTTCTCGGCCTGCATGACGGTGTAGCCGTCGGGCTTGGCCTGCATCATCACGGACACGCCGATGTTGGTCGAGGCGCCGGGCCGGTTGTCGATGATGAGCGGCTGCCCCAGCGACGGCTGCATGGCTTCGGCCAGCGAGCGCGCGAGGTTGTCGGTGCCGCCGCCGGCCGCGTAGGGCACGATCCACTTGACCGGCTGGCTCGGGTAGGCGGCCGGCTGCGCCGACACCAGGGACGTGGCCAGCGCGAGTGCCGAGGCCAGCAGGGGAAGGAAGCGTTTCATCATCGTCGGTTGTCTCCGTTGCTTGTTTTGAAATCGGTTCAGCTCATTCGCCGCGCAAGACCTGCCAGAGCTCGCGGTCGCGCTCGGCGGTCCACACGACCGGGTGTTCGATGCCGCGCAGCTCGTCATAGGCGCGCGACACATCGAAGGGCAGCACGTGCTGGAACACGGGCCAGTGGCCGAAGCGCGGCGTCATCGCCGCCTCGGCGCGCGCGAAGCAGCCGCGCAGCGTGTCGCCGGCCGCGATGCCGGCCTTCACGCTGTCGAGCAGCGTCGAAAGAAAGGCCTTGGTGAGGCCGATGGCTTCGGCGCATGCGGCCTCGTCCCGCAGCACCGCGCCGCGCCCCGGCACCAGCACGTGCGGGTTCAGCGCGCGCACCGCGTCGAGCGTGCCGGCCCAGTCGCCGATGTAGGCGTCGCCCGCGTACACGCCGCAGTGGTTCTCGACCACGTCGCCCGAGAACAGCACGCCGCAGTCGGGCAGCCAGGCCACGGTGTCGCCGCTCGAGTGGCCGCGGCCCAGCGCCATCAGCCGCAGTTCGCGGCCGGTGCCCGGGCGCGGGCCGAGCCACAGGCTCATCTGGCCCTGGAAGCTCATGGTGGGAAAAGTGAGGCCCGGAATTTCTTCCACGCCCGCGAACAGGCGCGGGAAGCGGCCCACCTCGGAGTCGAAGTCGGCCTGGCCGCGCGTGCGGATCCAGTCGAGCGTGCCGTTGCTCGCGATGACCTGTTCGACCTCGTCGAAGGCGCTCGCGCCCATCACGCGCACCGCGTGGTAGTGCGTGAGCACGATGGTCTTGATCGGCTTGTCGGTCACCGTGCGGATGGCCGCGAGAAAGTCGCGCGCCATGCGCGGCGTGGGGCGCGTGTCGATCAGCACCACCTGCGCGTCGCCGACGACGAAGCCGCAGTTGGGGTCGAAGTCGCTGATGTAGCCGTAGACGTCGGGCGCGAGTTCGCGCAGCTGGGGCTTCTGCTCGCGGGTGTCGGACGCGGAGGCGAAGGAAACGGTCGTGGTCATGGGGCGTGCGGTGTCGTTGTGTTTCTCAGGCTTCGGCTGCCGCGCGGATGCAGGCAAGCAGCACGCCCTGGTCGGCGCACTGGTTGGCCAGCAGCAGCACGAGGCGGGCGTGAGGTCGGCGCTGTGCGATTCGCTCAGGCCTTCGTGCGCGGCGAGCAGGGCGGCGTAGAAGCCGTCGGGGTCGGGGATGCGGGGCTCGGTGTTCATGGGGCGGTGTTGTGGGCGAGGGCGGTGCGCAATGCGGATGCGATGGCTTGTGGCGTGGCGTTCGCCAGCACGGCCGCGCGGTAGGCGTCGGGCCGCACCAGCGCGAAGCGCCCGCGCCTTCGATGCCGAGGTGGCTTGCGAGCCTGTCGTCGGCCTGCAGCGTGGGCAGGCCGCTGTCGCCGCCCACGGCCAGCAGGCGCAGCGGGAGCGAGGCGACGGCGTCGAGCGCCGCGCTGGCTTGCGCGCGTGTCGGCGCGAACCACAGGCCGATGCATTGCGTGCCTTCGGACAGCAGCTGCATCAGCGTCGTCTCGCGGCCGTCGGCCCAGCGCAGCGGCAGGTTCTGCACGGTGCGCCCGCCTTCGGGCAGCGCGGGTGCGGGCGGGTAGTCGTTCGCGACCGACATGCGCCCGGTGTTCACCAGCGCCCGCGCGAACGGATGGCGCGCGGCCAGCGCCACCACGGCGCGCCGCAGCGTGTGCTCCGCCGGCGAGCGCGGCGCCAGAAAGCGCGCCGAGCGGCTCGTCACCTGCAGGTTCTGCCGCGCGGCCGGTTGGCGCTCCGCGTCGTAGCTGTCGAGCAGCGCATCGCCCGCCTGGCCTTGCGCGACCAGCGCGAGCTTCCAGCCGAGGTTGGCCGCGTCCTGGATGCCGCTGTTGCCGCCGCGCGCGCCGAACGGGCTCACCACGTGCGCCGCGTCGCCGATGAAGAACACGCGGCCGTGTCGGAAGCTGTCGAGCAGGTGGTCGCGGTAGCCATACGGCCCGATCCACACGAACTCGAATTCCACGTCCGGCCCCAGCTGCTCGCGCAGCCGCGCGCCCGCCACTTCGGGCTGGCTGATGCGGGCGGTGTCGCAGTCTTCCGGCATCTGGTAGTCGATGCGCCACACGCCGTCGGCCATCAGGTGCTGCCACACGCCGCGGCCTTCGTTGAACGGTGCGTCGACCCAGGTCCAGCGCTCGGTCGGCAGCGGCTTCTTGAAGCGCACGTCGCTGATGCACCAGCGGTCGGTGCTGCGCGACGAATGCGCCTCGATGCCCAGCTGCGTGCGGATCGGGCTGTTGGCGCCGGTCGCGTCGATCAGCCGGTCGGCCTCCAGGGTGTAGCTGCCGGCGGGCGTCTCGATGTGCAGCCGTGCGCCGTCGGCCAGGTGCTCGACGCGCGTCACGCGGCTCTTCCAGCGCACGTCGGTCAGGCCCAGTTCGAGGATGCGCTCGACCAGGAACCACTCGATGTAGAACTGCTGCAGGTTGATGAACGGCGGCTGCCTGGAGACGCTGTGGGCCTGCAGGTTGAAGTTGTAGACCTCCTGCTCGCCCGAGAAGGTGCGCCCGAACGACCAGGTGATGCCCTTGGCCGCGATGCGCTCGTAGATGCCCAGGCGCTCGAAGATCTCCAGGCTCTTCTGCGCGTAGCAGATGCCGCGCGACGACGCGCCGCGCACGCCGACGGTGTCGTCCTCGTCGAGCAGCACGGCATGCACGCCGCGCTGCGCGAGGTCGCAGGCCAGCGTCAGGCCCGAGGGCCCGGCGCCGACGATCACGATCGGGTGGCGCACGACGTGCGTGCTGTTCAGTTCGGGGGGCGGCGTGAAGGGCCAGCTCGGCAGCTCGTAGGCCGGCGCGAATGCAAAGTTTTCCATGGCTCTGTGAAGGGCGACAGCGAGGGGTTGCAGCGAAGGACTACAGCGCGTGCGCGAATTCGGCGATCGCGTCCGCTGCCTTCGGAATCAGTTCGGGCTGCCCCGCGAGGTAGTGGTTGCCGCCGACGATGTCGACATTGCGGATGCGCGATCCGCCCGCCGCCATCCACGCATCGCGCGTGCTCGGAAAGGTCGACTGGTCGCCCGTGTAGGTCAGCAGCAGCTTGGGCACCGTGGTGCGCGCGAGGTTGGTCGGCCCGTCGGCCTGCGAGCGCGACGACCACTGCGAGAGGAACGCGGTCAGCGAGGTGGTGCGGCCCATGGCGTTGGCCGAATAGTTCACCTGCCGCGCGTCGCCCCACACGCTGCCCGGCAGGCGCGCGTTCGCGTCGAGCGACAGGTCGACGCAGCGCGGATCGGCATGCGTGCGGTAGACCACGAAGGCCTGGTCGCGCGGCGCGCCCGGCGTGCTTCGCAGCAGCGCGAGCCGGTCGACGGCCCACTGCTCGATGCGGTCCAGCCGCGCCTTCTGCGCGGCGCTGAAGCGCGCGAGAAAGTCGCGCTCGTAGGGCACGCGGTGGCGCGCGTCGTACATGTCGAGCTCGGGGTCCACCGAGAGCGGGTCGTGCTCGTCGGTGACCGAGGGGTCGATCCAGTCGCGCATGAGCCGCGTGCGGCCCAGGTGCGCGGCGCACAGTGCCAGGCCGTCCGCGGGCGGCAGGTCGCTGGCGTGCAGGTGCGTCGGGTCGCCGTCGGGCAGGTGCGTGGCCGTGAGCTGCTCGGCCTGCGCCTGGTAGAAGGCCGAGAGCGCGGCGCCGCCCGAGTTGCCGACCAGGAACACCTTCTCGTAGCCCGCCGCGCGCAGGTACTGCACGCCGGCGCCCAGGTCCTGAATGGCGCGCTCCATCAGCAGCACCGTGTCGTTGCCCACGAAGCGCGAGTTCAGCCCCATGCAGCAGATGCCGCGCTCGGCCAGCGGGCCGATCAGGTAGTGGCCCATGAAGTTGCTGGTCGGGTGCATCACGATGGCGGCCACCTTCTTCGGCCCCGGCGGCGCGCGAAACGCGCCGTAGATGCGGGGGCGCAGCAGCTGCAGGCCCGACTGGCTTTCCATGGCGGCGCCGGGCTTCACGTCGATGACGGCGAGTTGCAGCTCAGACATTCGGCGCGCCTTTCGCGGTGGCGCGAAGCTGTGCCTTGCGCACGGTCCACGCGTCGAGGTCGGCGCGGGCGCGCAGTGCGTGCGCGTCCATCTCGGCCTGCGGCACGGTCGGCGTGGTCAGCTCCACGCGAATGCCGTTGGGGTCGAAGAAGTAGATCGACTCGATGATGTGGTGGTCGGTCACGCCCAGCACCTCGACGCCCGCGCCTTCGAGCCGGGCCTTGGCGGCGAGCAGGTCGGCCACCGAATCGACGCGCAGCGCGATGTGGTTCACCCACGAGGGCGTGTTGGGCGAGGGCAGCGCGGCCACGTCGTCGCCCAGGTCGAAGAAGGCGATGTACGAACCGTCGCGCATCTGGAAAAAGATGTGCACGTAGGGGCAGTACTCGCCCGTGCTCGGCACGTGGTCGCTCTTGATGACGTGGGCCAGCGGCAGGCCCAGCAGGTCTTCGTAGAAGCGGCGGGTTTCCTCGCTGTCGCGGCAGCGCCAGGCGAAGTGGTGCAGCCCGCGCACGGGCGGTGGTGGGGGTGTCGGCATGGCGCGTGTCTCCGGTGAGCCGGTATTGGGCGATGCCGGGTCTATGATGCAATCGAAATTAATTCATCGATTGATGAAATAACCATATATATGAACCTCACCCTGCGCCAGTTGCGCGCCTTCGCCGCCGTGGCCGAGAGCGGCAGCTTCACCGCCGCGGCGCAGCAGCTGCACCTCACGCAGTCGGCGCTCAGCGTGCTGGTGCGCGAGCTCGAACGCGAAATGGGCGTGCAGCTGCTCGACCGCAACACCCGCAGCGTGCAGGTGTCCGAAGCCGGGCGCGAGTTCTTGCCGTCGGTGCACCGTCTGCTCGGCGACCTCACGAGCGCGGTGGCCGGCGTGACCGACTTGCGTGACAAGAAGAAAGGCTTGTTGCGGCTTGCGGCGCCGCAGCTCATGGCCTGCACGCTGATGCCGCGCGTGATTGCGCTGTACCGCGAGAAGTACCCGGGCGTCGACGTGCGCCTGGCCGACACGCTGCCCGAGAACCTGCTGGCGGGCGTCATGGCCGGCGACGTCGAGCTGGCCGTGGGGCAGGACGTGATGGTCGACGGCGCCATCGAGCGCCGCACGCTGTTCCGCGACCGCCATTGGCTGATCTGCCGCCCGGGCACGCCTTTGCCGACCGCCGCAAGGTGCGCTGGCACGAGCTCGGCCCCTACACCTTCATCGCCCCCACGCGCGACTTCCGCCAGCGCGTGCTGCCCGAGCTGGCCCCGGCCGAGTGCGACTACATGCTGCGCCCCGCCACCCAGGAGGTGTCGTACATGACCACGGCGCTCGGCATGGTGGCCTCGGGGCTCGGGCTCACGGTGTGCCCGACCTATTCGGCGCCGCTGGTGCGCGCCCACGGGCTGCGGATGGTGCGGCTCGAATCGCCCGACTTCCACCGCGAGGTCTGCGTCTACACCGCCGCGCGGCGCGGTCTCTCGCCGGCGGCCGCGGGCTTCGTGGAGATCCTCGGGCAGTTCGCCCAGGCGCGGCAAAAGGCCTGAAAAGCATCGGTGCGCGGCATCAGGCGCACAGGGCGGCGGCGGGGCGAAACCTACAATGCAGGCCGACCCGTCTTCCACCTCCTCCAGATCCATGAACGTCATTCGATTCACCGACCTCTGCGCACAGGGCAAAGCCGCCGGCCAGCGCGTCTTCATCCGTGCCGACCTCAACGTGCCGCAGGACGACGCCGGCAACATCACCGAAGACACGCGCGTGCGCGCCTCGGTGCCGTGCATCCAGCTGGCGCTGGACGCCGGCGCGGCCGTGATGGTCACCTCGCACCTGGGCCGCCCGACCGAAGGCGAGTTCAAGCCCGAAGACTCGCTGGCCCCCGTGGCCAAGCGCCTGGGCGAGCTGCTCGGCCGTGAAGTGCCGCTGGTGGCCAACTGGGTCGACGGCGTCGACGTCAAGCCCGGCCAGGTCGTGCTGCTGGAGAACTGCCGCGTCAACAAGGGCGAGAAGAAGAACGACGAGGCGCTGGCCCGCAAGCTGGCCGCGCTCACCGACATCTACGTGAACGACGCCTTCGGCACCGCCCACCGCGCCGAAGCCACCACCTACGGCATCGCCCAGTTCGCCAAGATCGCCGCGGCCGGCCCGCTGCTGGCGGCCGAGATCGACGCCATCACCAAGGCGCTGGCCCAGCCCAAGCGGCCGCTGGTGGCCATCGTGGCGGGCTCCAAGGTCAGCACCAAGCTCACCATCCTCAAGAGCCTGTCGGCCAATGTCGACCAGCTCATCGTGGGCGGTGGCATCGCCAACACCTTCATGCTGGCCGCCGGCCTGAAGATCGGCAAGTCGCTGGCCGAGGCCGACCTGGTCGACCAGGCCAAGGCCGTGATCGAGGCCATGCGCGCGCGCGGCGCCGACGTGCCGATCCCGGTCGACGTGGTCACGGCCAAGACCTTCGCAGCCGACGCGGTCGCCACCGTCAAGGACGCGAGCGACGTGGCCGACGACGACCTGATCCTGGACATCGGCCCCAAGACTTCGGCCCAGCTGGCCGCGCAGCTGCGCGAAGCCGGCACCATCGTCTGGAACGGCCCGGTGGGCGTGTTCGAGTTCGACGCCTTCGCGGGCGGCACCAAGGCCATCGCGCAAGCCATCGCAGAAAGCAGCGCGTTCTCGATCGCCGGCGGCGGCGACACGCTGGCCGCCATTGCCAAGTACGGCATCGAAAAGCAGGTCGGCTACATCTCGACCGGCGGCGGCGCCTTCCTCGAAGTGCTGGAAGGCAAGACCCTGCCGGCCTTCGAAATCCTGGCCAAGCGAGCCGCCGGCTGACCGTCGGCGCGGCGGGTGGCGTGACGAAAGCCCGTCCGGGTGACTTCCGTCAGACACACAAAGTGTATACAGTAGCGAATACAAAACGGAGACTACCCTCATGAGCACGGACCGCATCCCCCGCCACGCCACCAAGATCGTTGCCACGCTCGGTCCGGCGTCCAACACGCCGGAACTGCTGGAAAAGATGATCCTGGCCAAGGTCAGCGTGGTGCGCCTGAACTTCAGCCACGGCACGGCGCAGGACCACATCGACCGCGCCGCCATGGTGCGCGAAGCCGCCCGCCGCACGGGCCGCGAAGTGGCCATCATGGCCGACCTGCAGGGCCCCAAGATCCGCGTGGGCAAGTTCGCGCAGGGCAAGGTCTGGCTGGAGCCGGGCGCAAGTTCGTGCTCGACGCCTCGCGCACCGAGCTGGGCGACATCGACGCCGTGGGCCTCGACTACAAGGACCTGCCGCGCGACGTGAAGCCCGGCGACAAGCTGTTGCTGAACGACGGCCTGATCGTGCTCACGGTCGACGCGGTGCGCGGCGAAGCCGTGCACACCACCGTCAAGCTGGGCGGCGAGCTGTCCAACAACAAGGGCATCAACAAGCAGGGCGGCGGCCTCACCGCCCCCGCGTTGACCGCCAAGGACATGGAAGACATCAAGACCGCGATGAGCTTCCAGGCCGACTACGTGGCCGTGAGCTTTCCCAAGAACGCCACCGACATGGAAATGGCGCGCCAGCTGTGCAACGTGGCGGCGGCCGAGTTCGGCCACAAGCCCGGCATGATCGCCAAGATCGAGCGCGCCGAAGCCATTCCGCGCCTGGAAGAAATCCTGCGCGCCAGCGACGGCATCATGGTGGCGCGCGGCGACCTCGCGGTCGAGGTGGGCAACGCGGCCGTGCCGGCGCTGCAGAAGAAAATGATCCGCATGGCGCGCGACATGGACAAGGTGGTCATCACCGCGACCCAGATGATGGAGTCGATGATCACCAACCCCGTGCCCACGCGCGCCGAAGTCAGCGACGTGGCCAACGCCGTGCTCGACGGCACCGACGCCGTGATGCTCTCGGCCGAAACCGCCTCGGGCCGCTACCCGCTCGAAACGGTGCAGGAAATGAGCCGCATCTGCGAGGCCGCCGAAATCGCCGAGGACAAGACGCTCGACGCCGACTTCAGCGGCAAGACCTACAGCCGCATCGACCAGTCGATTGCCATGGGCGCGCTGTTCACGGCGCACCACCTGGGCGCCAAGGCCATCGTGGCGCTGACCGAGTCGGGCTCCACCATGCTGTGGATGAGCCGCCACCGCGCGCACATTCCCATGTACGCGCTGACCACCCGCCTGGCCACGCAGCGCAAGCTGGCGCTGTACCGCAACGTGCGCCCGCTGCTGATGGACTCGGAAAGCGACCGCGACACCGCGCTGCTGCAGGCCGAGAACCACCTGAAGAAGCGCGGCATCGTGCAGACCGGCGACGTCTACGCCATCACCTGCGGCGAGCCGATGGGTGCCCCGGGCGGCACCAATATGCTGAAAATCTGCCGCGTCAGCTGACGAGACGACCCCGCAACGGCCTCAGCCGTTGCGGAACAAGAAGCTGTAGGCGTTCAGGGCCGGCACCCCGCCCAGGTGCGCGTACAGCACCTTCGAGCCCGCCGGGAATTCCCCGAGCCGCACTTTCTCGATCATTCCGTGCATCGACTTGCCCTCGTACACAGGGTCGGTCAGCATGCCCTCGAAGCGCGCGCACAGGCGAATCGCCTCCAGCGTGCCGTCGTTCGGCAGCCCGTATTCGGGCCCGCCGAAGCGGCGGTCCAGCACCACGTCCTTCTCGGTGATGTCGCGGCCCAGCTCCACCAGCTCGGCCGTGCCCTTGGCGATGCGCACGATCTGCTCGAAGGTCTGCTGCGGCTTGGCCGAAGCGTCGATGCCGATCACCCGGTCAGAGCGGCCGTCGGCCGCGAAGCCCACCACCATGCCGGCCTGCGTGCTGCCCGTGACCGAGCAGGTCACGATGTAGTCGAACTTGAAGCCCAGCTCGGCCTCCTGCTGGCGCACCTCCTCGGCAAAGCCCACGAAGCCCAGGCCGCCGCGCGGGTGCTCCGAGCAGCCGGCCGGAATCGGGAACGGCTTGCCGCCGGCCTTGCGCACGTCGGCCATGGCTTCTTCCCAGCTCTTGCGGATGCCGATGTCGAAGCCCGCCGCATCGAGCCGCACGTCGGCGCCCAGGATGCGCGACATCTCGATGTTGCCGACCCGGTCGTACACCGCGTCGGAGTAGTTGACCCAGTTCTCCTGCACCAGCACGCATTTCAGGCCCAGGTGCGCGGCCACGGCGGCCACCTGCCGCGTCTGGTTCGACTGGATGCCGCCGATCGACACCAGCGTGTCGTAGCCGCCCTCGAGCGCCTCGGGAATCAGGTACTCGAGCTTGCGGGTCTTGTTGCCGCCGAAGGCCAGGCCGCTGTTGCAGTCCTCGCGCTTGGCGTAGAGGTCGACCTTGCCGCCCAGGTGCGCGCTCAGCCGCTTCAGCGGGTGGATCGGCGTGGGGCCGAAGGTCAGGGCGTGGCGGGGAAACTTCTTCAGGTTCACGGGTGCGGCTCCAGGGAGTTGAAGCCTTGAATCGTAGGAAGAAGGGCTCGCAACGTGCTTGCAAAGTTGGCTGGCTTAACGGAAGAAAAAAAGGCAGGATGGACGAATCGAAAACTTTCAGGCCGTGAAGAAAGCCATGAGCACAACAAAGTTGCGTGCCGCGCCGGAGCTCGATCGCACCGACCGCGCCATCCTCCGAGCCCTGCAGCGCGATGCGTCGCTGTCGAACGTGGCGCTGGCGGGCAAGGTCAACCTCAGCGCGGCGGCCTGCCTGCGGCGGGTCGAGCGGCTCAAGGCGTCGGGGCTCATCAAGGGCATCGTGGCGCTGCTGGACCCCGACGCGCTCGACGTCGGCATGCTCGTGATGATCGGCGTGGTGCTCGACCGCTCCACGCCCGACTCCTTCGCCGACTTCGAGAAGGCCGCGCAGAAGGTGTCGGGCTGCCTCGAATGCCACGTGGTCACGGGCGAGTTCGACTACTTCATGCTCGTGCGCACGCGCGACAACGACAGCTTCAACCGCCTGCACGCCGAGCAGCTGCTGTACCTGCCGGGCGTGCGGCAGATCCGCACCTTCGTCGTGTTGAAGCAGGTGCTGTCGACCACGCAGCTCCCCCTCTGACGAAACCGGTGGCGCGCCGCGCGCGTACTGTCGCGATGAGCCTTCCCACCTTCGCGTCCCTTCGCCAGCGCCGCGGCGCCCTCTTCACCACTTTTTCCGTCCTTGCCGCCGCCGCGCTCGCGGCCTGTTCCCCCATCAAGGTGCTCGGCCGGCTGGTGCCCGCCGACACCTACCAGTTCCAGGGCGGCATCGCCTACGGCAAGCGCCGCGCCAGCTGCTCGACGTGTACCAGCCGCTGCCCGCCACCGCGCCGGCCCGGGGCGCGCGGCCGCTGGTGGTGTTCTTCTTCGGCGGCACCTGGACCACGGGCGACCGCGCGAGCTTCCGCTTCGTGGGCGAGGCGCTGGCCGCGCGCGGCGCGGTGGTGGTGATTCCCGACTACGGCCTGTCACCCACTTTTACTTATCCGGCGTTCGTGCGCGACAGCGCGCTGGCCGTCAAGTGGGCGCTCGACAACGCCGCGCAGCTGGGCGCCGACCCGAAACAGGTCTACGTGATGGGCCACAGCTCGGGCGGCTACAACGCCGCGATGGTGGCGCTGGACGAACGCTGGCTGGACGAGGTGGGCGCCAGCCCGAGCCAGCTCGCGGGCTGGATCGGCCTGGCCGGCCCCTACGACTTTCTGCCCATCGGCGACCCGCAGGCCCAGGCGGCCTTCAACTGGCCGAACACGCCGCGCGACTCGCAGCCGCTGGCGCATGTCACGCCGGCCGCGCCGCGCACGCTGCTGCTGGCGGCCTCGAAGGACACCCTGGTCTACCCCGACCGCAACACCGGCCAGATGGCCTCGGCGCTGCGCGCGGCGGGCGTTCCGGTGGAGGTGCGGATGTTCGACAACCTGAGCCACATCACGCTGATCGGGGCCTTCGCCAAGCCCATCCAGTGGCTGGGCGGGCCGGTGCTGCCGCCGGTCATGGCCTTCCTCGGGTTGGCGTCAGTGCCGTCCGACAAGGTCGCTCGGTAGAATTAGGACAGTTTTTCTCGTCTTTCAGTCTTCTCTTTTTCCTAATTCCCGCGAGGTATTTCCCCATGGCACTCGTCTCGATGCGCGAACTGCTCGACCATGCCGCAGCCAATGGCTACGGCATTCCGGCCTTCAACGTCAACAACCTCGAACAGGTCCAGGCCGTGATGGAGGCCGCCAAGGAAACCGGCGCGCCTGTCATCCTGCAAGCCAGCGCAGGCGCGCGCAAGTACGCCGGCGAAGCCTTCATCAAGCACCTGATCCAGGCGGCCATCGAGCAGTACCCGAACATTCCGCTGGTCATGCACCAGGACCACGGCCAGAACCCCGACGTCTGCAAGGGCGCCATCGACCTGGGCTTCAGCTCGGTCATGATGGACGGCTCGCTCGAGGCCGACGGCAAGACCATCGCCAGCTACGACTACAACGTGGACGTCACCAAGAAGGTGTCGGACATGGCCCACCGCCTGGGCGTGACGGTCGAAGGCGAACTCGGCTGCCTGGGCTCGCTCGAGACCATGAAGGGCGACAAGGAAGACGGTCACGGCACCGACGACACCATGACGCGCGAGCAGCTGCTGACCGACCCCGAGCAGGCCGCCGACTTCGTCAAGCGCACGCAAATCGACGCGCTGGCCATTGCCATCGGCACCAGCCACGGCGCCTACAAGTTCACGCGCGAGCCCACCGGCGACATCCTGGCGATCGACCGCATCAAGGAAATCCACCGCCGCATTCCCAACACCCACCTGGTGATGCACGGCTCGTCGAGCGTGCCGCAAGAGCTGCTGGCCATCATTCGCCAGTACGGCGGCAACATGAAGGAAACCTACGGCGTGCCCGTCAAGGAAATCCAGGAAGCCATCAAGCACGGTGTGCGCAAGATCAACATCGACACCGACATCCGCCTGGCCATGACCGGCGCGGTGCGCAAGTTCCTGTTCGAGAACCCCGAGAAGTTCGACGCCCGCGAATGGCTCAAGCCCGCGCGCGAGGCCGCCAAGCTGATCTGCAAGCAGCGCTACATCGAGTTCGGCTGCGAAGGCCAGGGCGCCAAGATCAAGGGCGACACGCTGCAAGTGGTCGCCGCCAAGTACGCCAAGGGCGAACTGGCGCAGGAAGTCGTCTAAAACCGCCTTGCGATTCGAAGGCCACCGTTCGCGGTGGCTTTTTTCTGCGCGCACAATCCGCTTTCACCGTCCCACGTTTCCCACCGCATTTGTTGTTGCTCCCATGACCACCGTCCACACCTCCTCCATCCAGAGCCTGCCCCTGCTTGCGCGCGGCAAGGTGCGCGACAACTACGCCGTCGGTGAAGACCGCATCCTCATGGTCGCCAGCGACCGCCTGAGCGCGTTCGACGTGATCATGGGCGAGCCCATTCCCGGCAAGGGCGAGATCCTCACGCAAATGGCGCTGTGGTGGTTCGAGCGGCTCGGCCAGCTGTGCCCCAACCACCTGACCGGCGACGCGCCCGAAAGCGTGGTCACGCCCGACGAGGTACCCCAGGTCACGCAGCGCTCGATGCTGGTCAAGCGCCTGAAGCCGATTCCGGTCGAGGCCGTGGTGCGCGGCTACCTGGCCGGCAGTGGCTGGAAGGAATACCAGGAATCGCGTTCGGTCTGCGGCGTGCCGCTGCCCGAGGGCCTGACCAACGCCAGCAAGCTGCCGCGCCCGATCTTCACGCCCGCCGCCAAGGCCGCCGCCGGCGAGCACGACGAGAACATCAGCTACGAGCGCGTGGTCGAGATCGTCGGCCCCAAGCTGGCCCAGCAGATCCGCGAAACCAGCATCGCCATCTACGAAACCGCCGCGCAGATCGCCCTGACCAAGGGAATGATCATTGCCGACACCAAGTTCGAGTTCGGCCTGGACGAGGCCGGCACGCTGGTGCTGATGGACGAGGTGCTCACGCCCGACAGCTCGCGCTACTGGCCGGTGGAAGGCTACGAGGCCGCGCTGGCCGCAGGCGCCAACCCGCCCAGCTACGACAAGCAGTTCGTGCGCGACTGGCTCGAGGCCACCAAGATCAACGGCAAGCCCTGGGACAAGACGCCGCCGGCGCCGCGCCTGCCGGCCGAGGTCATCGAGAAGACCGCCGCCAAGTACCGCGAGGCGCTCGAGCGCCTCACGGGCTGATCGCGGCTTTTTCCTTCTTTTTCAGCGCCCGCTGGAACTCAGCAGCGCCACGGTCCGTCCGCCTGCGTCCAGCAGCGCCAGGCGGCCGGGGCCGGCGAGGCTGTAGCTCGACGTGCTCTGCAGCGCCGAGATGAACTGCGCCTCGTTGGCACCGCGCGTCGGGTCGAGGCAGGCCATGCGGGTCGAGGCCAGCTGGCCGAGCTTCAGCGAGACGCCCGCGCGCGTGAACGTGCCCGAAATGCGGTTGCAGCCGCCCGAGCCGCTGACCCGGCTGCTGGAGCGGTCGAACTGGATCTGCGCGCCGTTGTCCGGCGGCAGGGGCTCGGTGCCCAGTTGCACGAGGCGCCAGGTGGGCCCTTCGATCGGCTCGTCGAGGCTGATGCCGCTCCCGCAACCGCTCAAGGCAGTCGACAGTGCCGCCGCCGCAAGGACGGGGAGCGCCATGCGGCGGGTGAGGCGGGCGAGTGAGCGCATGGCCGGTCTTCCTTTTCAAATCTGCAACAAGTTGAATCGGGCGTGATCGTATGCGACGGCGCCTGCCTCGCCAATGCCACCCCGCCCGGCGACGGGGCATGAAAAAAGCGACCCGAAGGTCGCTGGATGGGGTTGCCGGGGGTCAGCTCAGCACCACGCTGCTCAGGCGGCGGCGGTAGGTGGCCACCACCGGATCGTCCGGCGGGATCTGCCCGTCGGCCACCTTGACCTTCGGCGGCTCGATCAGGTCGAGGATCGCGATGTAGGTCTTGCGGGCGAGGTCTTCGCTCCAGGTCTTGTCGCGCATCAGGATGTCGAGCAGCTCGTCCATCGCGTCGGTCCAGCGCTGGGCGGCCATCAGCAGGCGGGCGCGGGCGAAGCGGGCGTCGAAGTCGCGCTTGTTGGCGGTGATCTTGGCGTCGAAATCGGCGATGGCCGGCGCGGCGCCGGTGGGTGGTGCTGCGAAATCGATAGCATCCATCCAGCGCTGCAGCGCGTCGAAGCGGCGCACCAGCGTGGTCTTGGCGATCACCGGGGCAAAGGCGACCTTGGCGTCGTCGTGGCGGCCTTCCTGCAGCAGCAGCTTGATGTAGTCGAAGCGGGCGTCGTCGTTGGCGGGGTCGGTGGCCACGGCATGCTGCAGCTTCTCGAGCGCGCCCTGGGTGTCGCCCTCGGCCAGCGCCTCTTGTGCGGCGGCTTCTTCCGAGGCCGCCTCGGCCTCGTCGGCGCCGGGCACGTGCTTGTCGAGGAACTCGCGGATCTTGTCGGCCGGAATGGCGCCCACGAAGCCGTCGACCGGCTGGCCGTCCTTGAACATCACGCAGAACGGGATGCTGCGCACGCCGAACATCTCGGACAGCTGCGACGAAATCTGCGGCACCTTGTCGGCGTCGAGCTTGGCCAGCGTGAAGCGGCCGGCGTACTCGACCTCGAGCTTTTCGAGCACCGGGCCGAGCTGTTTGCAGGGGCCGCACCATTCGGCCCAGATGTCCAGCAGCACCGGCGTGGCAACGGAGCCTTCGATCAGTTCGGCCTGGAAATTTTCGAGAGTGATGTCGATCATCGGAACCAACTGAGGGTGAAACGTAAAATTGAAACCATGAACGAAACCATTCAGGTCGGTGTAGTGATGGGCTCGAGCTCCGATTGGGAGACGATGCGCAACGCGGTCGAGATTCTCCAGCAATTCGGAATCAGCCACGAAGCAAAGGTGGTCTCGGCCCACCGCATGCCCGATGCGCTCTTTGCGTATGCCGAAAGTGCCGCCGGGCGCGGCCTCGCCGCGATCATCGCCGGCGCGGGCGGCGCGGCGCATCTGCCGGGCATGCTGGCGTCCAAAACCACGGTGCCGGTGCTCGGCGTGCCGGTGGCCAGCCGCCACCTGCAGGGCGTCGATTCGCTCTACAGCATCGTGCAGATGCCCAAGGGCGTGCCCGTGGCCACCTTCGCCATCGGCAATGCCGGCGCGGCCAACGCGGCGCTGTTCGCGGTGTCGATGCTGGCGGTGAACGACCCGGCGCTGCGCGCGAAGCTCGACGCCTTCCGCACGACCCAGACCGCCGCCGCCGAAGCCATGACCCTGCCCCCGGCCCCCGCCGGCGAGGCACCTTCGGTGTCCCCTTTCTCGCCGCAAGGCGGAGGTGCCCTGTGACCAACGGTGACCTGCCCATTCTTCCGGGCGCCACGCTCGGCGTGCTCGGCGGTGGGCAGCTGGGGCGCATGTTCGCCCACGCGGCCCAGCGCATGGGCTACTTCACGGCGGTGCTCGACCCCGACACCGACAGCCCCGCCGGCCGCGTGAGCCACCACCACATCCACACCGACTACGACGACGTCGACGGCCTGGCCCGCCTGGCCGGCCTGGCCGACGCGGTGACCACCGAATTCGAGAACGTGCCCGCGCCCTCGCTGGAGCACCTGGCCGTGGCCCGGCCCGTGTCGCCCGGCGCCTCGGCCATTGCCATCGCGCAGGACCGCATCGCCGAGAAGGCCCATTTCACCCGCTGCGGCGTGCCCTGCGCGCCCTACGCGGCCATCGAGACCGCCGCCCAGCTGGCGGCGGTGGACGACAGCCTGCTGCCCGGCATCCTGAAGACCGCCCGCCTGGGCTACGACGGCAAGGGCCAGCAGCGCGTGAAGACGCGCGCCGAGCTGGTCGACGCCTGGCAGGCCACGGGCTGCGTGCCCTGCGTGCTCGAGAAGATGCTGCCGCTCGAATTCGAGTGCTCGGTGATCCTGGCGCGCGGACGCGACGGGCAGATCGTGCACTTTCCGCCGCAGCGCAACCTGCACCGCGACGGCATCCTCGCGGTGACCGAGGTGCATCCGCAGAACATGCCCAAGACGGTGGCGCAGGGCGCGGTCAACTCGGCCAAGAGCATCGCCAACGGCCTGGGCTACGTGGGCGTGCTGTGCGTCGAGTTCTTCGCGCTGGCCGACGGCTCGCTGGTCGTCAACGAAATGGCGCCGCGCCCGCACAACAGCGGCCACTACACGATGGAAGCCTGCGACGTGTCGCAGTTCGAGCTGCAGGTGCGCACGCTCGCCGGCCTGCCGCTGGCCGCGCCGCGCCAGCACAGCCCGGCCATCATGCTCAACCTGCTGGGCGACCTGTGGTTTCCCGAGGGTGCCGACAAGCCAGTGTCCCCGCGCTGGAGCGAAGTGCTCGCGCTGCCCGGCGTGCACTTGCACCTCTACGGCAAGATGGAACCGCGCCGCGGCCGCAAGATGGGCCACCTGACCCTCACCGGCGCCACGCTCGACACCGTGCGCGCCACCGCCTCGCAGGCCGCGCTGCTGCTGGGCCTGCCGGCGGTGACCACCGCCGACCTCGCATGATCCTCGACGGCCACGCCCCCGACGCCATCGCCGAGGCCGCGCGCGTGCTGCGCGCGGGCGGGCTGGTCGCCTTCCCGACCGAGACCGTCTACGGCCTGGGCGCCGACGCGAGCAGCGACACCGCCGTGGCCGGCATCTTCGCGGCCAAGGGGCGGCCCGCCGACCACCCGCTGATCGTGCACGTGGCGGCCGGCGTGAAGGGCACCGAGTCGCTGTCGCGCTTCGCGCAGCCGCTGCCGGCGTCGCGCAGAAGCTGGTGCAGGCCTTCTGGCCCGGCCCGCTCACGCTGATCGTCACGCGCCAGCCCGGCGTGGGCGCCGCCGCCGCCGGCGGACAGGACACCATCGGCCTGCGCTGCCCCTCGCACCCCGTGGCGCAGGCGCTGCTCGAAGCCTGCGCCGAACAGGGCGTGCCGGGGCTCGCGGGCCCCAGCGCCAACCGCTTCGGCCGCGTGAGCCCGACCACGGCGCAGCACGTGTTCGACGAGTTCGGTGACGAACTGCTGGTGATCGACGGCGGCGCCTGCGCGGTCGGCATCGAGTCGACCATCGTCGACTGCAGCCGGGGCGCGCCCGTGCTGCTGCGCCCCGGCCTCATCACGCGCGCGCAGATCGAGGCGGCCTGCGGCGAAAAGCTCGCCGACCGCGAAGTGCTCGAAACGCCCGACCCGCGCGCCTCGGGCACGCTGGAGGCGCACTACGCGCCCGACGCCAAGGTGCGCCTGATGGACGCCAAGGCCATCCAGACCGGCCTGGACGTGCTGGGCGCCAACGCCGCGCACATTGCCGTGTGGTCGCGCACCGTGATGCGCAGCCGCTCGCAGCGCGTGCTGCAGCGGCGCATGCCCGACGACGCCGCGGCCAGCGCGCAGCAGCTGTTCGCGGTGCTGCGCGCCTTCGACGCCGAAGGCGTCAAGCTGATCTGGGTCGAGACGCCGCCCGACACCCCCGAATGGGAGGGTGTCAGGGACCGCCTGCAGCGCGCGGCCGCGGCCTGATCTCGCTCAGCTGCCGGCCGCCAGCACGCCCTGGAAGAAGCCGCGGGCCGAGGCCAGGCAGAACGGCGGCGCCAGCCCGCCGTGGTAGGCCTGGGTCACGGCCGTGGCCTTGTCGGTCGCGCTGCCCGGGGTGTTCTGCGCCAGCAGGCTCTTGGCCTGCGCGAAGCCGGCACGCGCCGTGGCGTAGGCGTCGGTCGCGGCCGAATCCTCCAGGTCGACCACCGTCAGCGCGGCGGCGGGCATGCCCTTGGCGCGGAAGTAGCCGGCGGTGGCGCGGGTGCTGACGAAGTTCACCGTCGGGTCGTTGGCGCCGCCGCACATCAGCATCGGCTTGGCCGGCACCCAGTTGCGCAGGTCGTTCGCCAGCGCCGCCTTGCGAAAGCCCGTGGTCGGCTTGCAGTCCAGCGGGTTGGCCGTGCCCACCGAAGCCGGGGTGGCGGGTAGCGCATTGCCGGTGCAGGGGTTCGACTGGATGTCGCTCGCCGCCTGCGTCAGGTAGCTCTGGCGGATCAGGTTGTTGGCGCCGTAGAAGATCGCCAACTGCGAGTTCAGCGGGCCCGGCACCGCGTCGGCCGGGAACAGCGCCAGCTGCGGCAGCTTGCCCGTCTGGAACAGCGTGGCGATGGGCGTCGTGCTCGGCAGCAGGGTGTCGATGCCGGTGGCGTACTGGTTCTCGTAGACGTCGGTGGTGGCGTTGTAGACGTTGCCGAACTGCTGCTGCCAGCTGGTCGACAGCAGCGGCACGAAGAGCGTCGCGCCCAGCGCCGGCCAGCCCTCGAAGGTGTAGTCGGTCAGCAGGCTGATGGCCGAGGGCGCCGACAGCGGCGCCGACGCCGTCACCGCCTTGCCCGTGGCCTGCATCTCGCGGTGCGCCGCCATCGCGACGTAGCCGCCCTGCGAATAGCCGGTGATCAGCAGCGAACCCGCGTCGTTGGCGCCGATGTCGCCGAAGGTCTTGCGTGCCGCCGTGAGCGCGTCGACCATGTCCTTGCCCTGCTGGTCGCCGTTGAGATACGGGTGGTAGGGCAGCGTCGACTTGTCGTAGCCCGCGTAGTTGGGCGCCACCACGATGAAGCCCTGCGCCGCGAACATGGCCGCGATCATCAGGCCCTCGCCGGCGGCCGGCTGGGTGGTGTCGGTCCACTTGGCCAGGTTGTAGTTGCGCGCGGGCGTGGTGCCGTGCGCATACAGCACCACCGGGCGCTGGCCGCTGCAGGCCGCGTCGCTGCCCGTGGGCACCATGATCGCGGCGGTGGCGTTGGTGGCTTCGTTCTTGCCGCCGATGGTGCGGTATTCGAGGGCGCGCAGGTCGATGCCGCACTTGGGCGTGCCCGCCACCTGCAACAGTGCCTTGCCCTGGTCGCTGGCCTGCAGGCTGCTCGTGAACTGCGCGGCCGTCAGGTTGGCCGTCTGCGCGGGCGGGCCGGAGACGACCGAGCCCCGGCCGGTGTCGCCGCCGCCGCCACCGGGCAGCAGCCCGCCGAAGCCGATGCCCCCGCCGTCCCCGCCCCCGCCGCAGGCGGTCAACAGCAGCGTGGCGCCCGCGAGTGCGAGCGCGGCGCCGGAATGTGCAACGGTCTTTTCATGGGGTATGTCTCCTGCGTGGATGTTGTCGTGCCGGAGGGCCGAAACGAACGGTCGTTCGCATGACCCGCCGCGATTTTGCGCAGGGGGCGGGGCAGCGCGCAAGCGGCGCACCCCGGTAGAGTTTTCAGTACACCGGCCGTGGCGGCCGGCGCAGCGCAGGTTCAGTCCTGCGAGGCCCAGTCGACCAGCGCGTCGAAGGCGGCGCGCGCAGCCCCGGCGTTCTCGGCGTTGGCGATGGCCACCAGCACGTAGCGCCGGCCGCTCGCGCCGTCGACGAAGCCGGCCACGCCCGACGCATCGCGCAGCGTGCCGGTCTTCAGGTGGGCCGAGCCGCCCGAGCGCAGCGTGCGCTTCTTCAGCGTGCCGTCCACGCCCATCGAGGGCAGCGACGACACCAGCTCCGGCATCACCGGCGAGCGCCACGCCACCTGCAGCATCTTGCCCAGCGCCGCCGCGCTGATGCGCTCGTCGCGCGACAGGCCCGAGCCATTCTCGAACACCGGCGGCGCCTCGCCCGTGCCGATGCGCTCGCGCCACCACTGGCCCAGCGCGGTGCGCGAGGCTCGAAGGTGCCGCGGTTCTTCTGCGTGAGCCCGATGGTGAGGAACAGCTGCTGCGCCATCACGTTGTTGCTGTACTTGTTGATGTCGCGCACCACCTCGGCCAGCGGCGGCGACTCGAACTCGAGGCCGGCTTCAGCCCCGCCGGCACGCGCCCTTCGCGCATCTGCCCGCCCACGCGCCCGCCCATCTCGGCCCACATGCCGCCGATGGCGCGCAGGCTGTAGGTGCGCGGGTCGGCGTAGGCCACGGCCCAGCTCTTCTCGCCGCAGCCGGTGGGGAAGCCGCCGTTGAAGCGGATGCGGTTCACGTCGCTGAAGTCAGCGCGCAGCGTGGTGCGCCAGTCGCCGCATTCGCCGGGCACCAGCGGCACCGTGGCCGGCATGGCCACGCTGGCCAGCGGGGGCTCGTAGTTCACGCGCGCGATCTGGCCCGTGCGGTCGGGCGCGAAGCTCATGTTGACCGACTTGAAGTTGACCAGCAGCGCGTCGGGCGAGGCGTTGTAGGGGCGCAGCGGCTCGCCGTCGAAGGCGGCCGGGTCGCCCTCGACCGTGTTCTCGAAGGCGCTGCGGTCCACGATGATGTCGCCGCTCACGGTGGTGATGCCCAGCCCCTGCACGTGGCGCAGCAGCAGCCACATGCGCTCCAGCACCAGCTTGGGGTCGCCCTGTCCCTTGATGTAGAGGTTGCCGTTCAGCACGCCGTTGTTCACCGTGCCGTCGGTGTAGACCGGGGTGGTCCAGTTGTAGGCCGGGCCGAGCAGGTCGAGCGCGGCGTAGGTGGTCACCAGCTTCATGATCGACGCCGGGTTCACCGGCACCTGCGTGCGCCAGGCCAGGCGCGGCGGGCGCACGCCGTCGGCATCGGCCACCAGCATGGTCACGGCTTCGCGCGGCACCTTGGCGCGGGCGAGGGCGGCATCGACCTGGGTCGGAAGGGCTTGCTGGGCGAGGGCGCCGGCCGGGGCCAGCATCGCGAGGGTCATCAGGGCGCCGGCGGCGCGGGGGGGGAGGCGAAGGGTCGTGCGTGCGGCAAAAGGCATGCGCCCATTATCCCGACGCGGTGCGGCCGGGGCTTCTTCCTCAGAAGCCGAACGAGGCCTGCGGGTCGGGGGTGTCCTGCGAGAGTTGCGCGTCGAAGTGCATGCCTTCGAGTTCGAGCATGTGGATCTTCACGGCCGGCCCGCCCGGCGCCGAAAAGCCGCCCAGCTTGCCGCCGGCCGCGAGCACGCGGTGGCAGGGAATGATCAGCGACACCGGGTTGCGCGCCATGGCCTGGCCGACGTCGCGCGCGGCCTCTGGGCCTTCGCCCAGTTCCTTGGCGAGCGTGCCGTAGGTGGTGGTGTCGCCCCAGCCGAGCTTGCGCGCCGCAACGTAGACCTTTGCAAAGAACGCGTCCTGCTCGCGCAGGTCGAGCGTGAAGGCGGAGAAGTCGACGGGCTCGCCCGCGAAGTAGCGCTGCGCGGCGGCGATCGCTTCAGCCACTTCGGGTGTCGGCGTGCCGGGCGTTGCCAGGGGCAGCCGGCGCCGCAGGTTCCGGTCAGCCGCCTCGGCGCTCTCTGACTGCAGCACGAAGCGCGTGATGCCCACGCCGTTCCAGGCAATGGCGCAGAAGCCGCCCACGGTGCGCAAGACGGCGTAGCTGTGGGAGGCGGCGGGGTGCATGCAAGGGCTCCGAAGCGGTGGGCGAACAAATCATAGGCCGGCCCCGCCGAACAGGTGCAAGCGCGCGTGATACAGCAGCATCACCGTCTTGGCGTCCTGGATGCGGCCGTCGGCCACCATCGCCAGCGTCTCGTCGATGCCCAGTTCCAGCACCTCGATGTCCTCGCCCTCTTCCGCCAGCCCGCCGCCCGCGCCGACGCGCATCGACGGCTCGTAGGGCGCGACGAAGAAGTGCAGCTTCTCGGTCACCGAGCCCGGGCTCATGAAGCATTCGAAGATCTTGCGCACTTCGCCCAGCCGCAAGCCCAGCTCTTCCTCGACCTCGGCGCGGATGCGTTCCTCGGGCGCCGCGTCGTCGAGCAGGCCGGCGGCCGCCTCGATCAGCAGTTCGTCGTGTCCGTTCACGAAGGCCGGGTAGCGGAACTGGCGCACCAGCAGCACCGTGCGCCGCGCGAGGTTGTACGGCAGCAGCGTGGCGCCGTTGCCGCGGTCGTAGGTTTCGCGGTGCATGCGTTGCCACTGGCCGTCGTTGCGCCGCCAGTCGAAGGCCGTGGTGCGCAGGGTGTACCAGTTGTCGGAAAGCAGGGTGACTTCGTGCACCCGGACGCGGTCTTGAAGGGTCATGGGCGGCGAGCATATGCGCACATTCGTGCAATAACAAGAAAATTCGTGCAAACAACGGCAAGGCCCGATACCATCGGCCGATGCTCACCCGCCAGCGCAAGCAACACATCCTCTCGGTCCTGAAGCGCGACGGCAACGTCGTGGCCAAGGCGCTCAGCGAAGAACTCGGCCTGTCGGAAGACACGCTGCGCCGCGATCTGCGCGAGATGGCGGCCGAGGGCCTGCTGCAGCGCGTGCACGGCGGCGCGCTGCCGCTCGCGCCGGCCGAGGCCGACTTCGCGGGACGCCAGCAGCTGGCCTCCGCCGAAAAGGTCGCCATCGGCCGCGCCGCCGCGCGCCTCGTCAAGCCGGGGCAGGTGGTGTTCATCGACGGCGGCACCACCGCCGTGCAGCTCGCGCGCCACCTGCCGCGCACGCTGCGGGCCACGGTGGTCACGCACAGCCCGTCGGTGGCGGTGGAGCTGGTGTCGCACGCCGACATCGAGGTGGTGCTGATCGGCGGGCGGCTGTTCAAGCACTCGCTGGTGGCCGTGGGTTCGGCGGCGATGGCGGCCATTTCCCGCATCCACGCCGACACCTATTTCATGGGCGTCACCGGGGTGCACGCCGAGGCGGGGCTGACCACGGGCGACCTCGAAGAGGCCGAAATCAAGCGCGCGCTGATGGCCGCGGCCGCCGAGACGGTGGTGCTGGTCTCGTCCGAGAAGCTGGGCGCGGCCTCGGCCTGGGTGGTCAACCCGTTGGCCTCGGCCACCACGCTGCTGGTGTCGCCGGACGCGCCGGCCCAGGCGCTGGCGCCGCTGCGCAAGACGGGGCTGGCCATCCTGCGCAGCGATAACCAGGGATAACGCAGGGCAGCGACCGGGATTGCCCGCCCCTCGATAATCGGGGGATGCCTCTTTCGCCCCGTTTCTTTTTCCGCACGTCCGGCACCGGTGCGGCCCCGGGGTGTCCCGCCGATGTCTAAGCTGCTGGCCTTCGACACGAGCACCGAGCACCTGTCGGTCGCGGTGCTGCACGGCGAGCGCCTGCTCGCGCACAGCGGCGTGGGCGGCGCGCAGGCCTCGACCACCTTGCTCCCGCTGATTCAGCAACTGCTGGGCGAGGCCGGGCTGGCGCTGGCCGAGCTCGACGCCATCGTCTTCGGGCGCGGCCCCGGCTCGTTCACCGGCCTGCGCACCGCATGTTCGGTGGCGCAGGGGCTGGCCTTCGGCGCGCATGTGCCGCTGCTGCCGGTCGACACCCTGCTGGCCGTGGCCGAAGAGGCACGCCATGCCTTCGGCGCGCGGCAGGTGGTGGCGGTGCTCGACGCCCGCATGGACCAGCTCTACGCCGCGCGCTACGACTTCGACGCCGCCGGCCCCGGCCCTGCCCAGCCAGGTGGTGGCGACGAGCCCCTGCTGCTGTCGCCCGACGACCTGGACGTGCCCGCCGGCTTCGCGCTGGCCGGCAACGCCTTCACCGCCTACGGCCCGCGCCTGCCGCAGGCCAAGGCCCGCCACGAGGCCCTGCCCACCGCCACCGCCATGCTGCGGCTCGCGCCCGCGCTGCTGGCGGCCGGTCGCACCGTGCCCGCGGCGCAGGCCTGGCCGCTCTATGTTCGCGATAAAGTGGCGCAAACCACCGAAGAGCGCGCCGCCATCAAGGCGGCCGCCGCATCGGCGGCAGCAGTTCCTTCCAGCCCCGCATGAGCGCCGTCCTCCAGCCCGTCGAAGCCCGCCTCGAACCGCTCACCATCGAGCGGATCGACGCTGTCTGCGCGGTGGAGCAGACGGCCTACAGCCACCCCTGGACGCGCGCCAACTTCACCGACTCGATGGCCGTGGGCTACCACTGCCAGTGCCTGCTGGCGCCCGGCGTGGCGCCGGGCGTGGAGTCGCCCGTCACCAGCCTGGGCGAAACGCTCATCGGCTATTTCGTCGCCATGAAGGGCGTCGACGAGGTGCACCTGCTGAACATCACCGTGGCCCCGGCTTTCCAGCGCCAGGGCTGGGCGCCGCTCATGCTCGAGGCGCTGGGCGGCTGGTCGCGCGGCGAAGGCGCGCAGTGGCTGTGGCTCGAGGTGCGCCAGAGCAACCAGCGCGCGCTCGACATCTACGTGCGCCACGGTTTTCGCAGCGTGGGCGTGCGCAAGGGCTACTACCCGGCCCATGACGGCAAGCGCGAGGACGCGGTCGTCATGAGCCTGCGATTGAATGAAACAGGCACCGCCTGGGGAGCCTTGCGATGAGCGCGGTGCAGACATTGAAGCTCGCGCGCGCCAGCGCGCGATGCTCGACGAAATGGGCGTGAAGGTCTGGTGGCCCGTGCCGCCGCAGGTCGTGCAAGCCGAGCCCGAACCCGTGCAGGCCGCGCCCGAAGCCGAGCCGCCCCAAGAAGACTACGTGCCGACCGCCGAAGAGCGCATGGAGGCTGAAATGCCCGTGGCCGCGCCGCCGCCGCCGCGCGCGCCGGCTGCCCGTC